>JALSQY010000119.1 GCA_026985035.1 Methylothermaceae bacterium | reverse complement strand
ATAAAAGCAGTGGCCGCAAACGCTTGCCGCCGCTATTGATAATATAATTGCCAATCTGATTGATCAAAACCACATCGGAACTCAATTCTGCCATAATCAAGCGGTCCACGGTTTTGACCTGGTCTGCGACCAAGGCACGAATTTGCTCAAACCCTTGAAAGGGATCCAGCGCGACATCAGGGGGTGAAGTGACTGTCATACAGTTACGGCTTTGAAAATAAATTTATACACATGAACATGCCCGTTATTTTAATGTCAAATGATGCACCCATGTGATTTTCAGATCGTTTTTTAGTAGATTACCGCTATTGAAATTCTGACTCGATATTACATCACATCTCTATCTTTCGCTGAAAAGACGGTGTGGGATCACTGGAGAACCTCTAAACAAGTCATCTTTGGCTTGTTCAGAGAACGAAAAACAAAAATTACGATTTTTGCTTTTTTCACAAAGTCAATTTCCCTTACAGGGACTGACTTTGGCGGCACATCCATGTGCCGCACGAGCCTCTGACTTAATCAGAGGCTCCTTGGCAGGCAATACAATATACAATATTCCCATACAGTTGACCAAATTCTGTCTGCAATGTATGATTATTTGTTTATGCTAAACGGTATTGAACGGAGCACACAGCGATGTACGCGGTGATTCAAACAGGCGGGAAACAGTATCGCGTCAGTGAAGGCGATAAAATCAAAGTAGAAAAACTCAATGCGGCCGAAGGGGAGCCCGTGGAATTCGATCAGGTGTTGATGGTCAGTTCCGACAGCGGCATCAAAGCCGGCAATCCTTTGGTGGAAGGCGGCAAAGTCGCTGCCCGGGTGATAGCCCATGGGCGGCACAAGAAAATCAATATTCTCAAATTCAAGCGCCGCAAACACCACATGAAACGGCAAGGCCATCGCCAAGACTACACGGAAGTCCAAATCACAGGTATTTCGGCTTAATTTCGAGAAGAGGATTCAACCATGGCACATAAGAAAGCAGGCGGCAGCACCCGTAATGGCCGCGATTCCCAATCCAAACGCTTGGGAGTGAAACGTTTCGGCGGTCAAACAGTCAAAGCAGGCAATATCATTGTTCGCCAGCGGGGAACCCACTTCCATCCTGGCGAAAATGTGGGCTGCGGCAAGGATTATACCTTGTATGCGCTACAAGACGGACAAGTGCAATTTCAAGTCAAGGGCCCCAAAAAACGCAAGTTTGTCAGCGTGGTACCCGGCTAATTGAGTTTGGCTCTTACTGGTATATGTATCACAGGCCCTGTCAATGACGGGGCCTTTTCATTTGACTTATGAAATTTGTCGACGAAGCAGAAATCCAGGTAGAAGCGGGAGACGGCGGCAATGGCTGCGTCAGCTTCCGGCGTGAAAAGTACATCCCCAAAGGCGGCCCCGATGGCGGCGACGGCGGGGATGGCGGCGACGTATATCTCCAAACCAACGTCAACCTCAATACCCTGGCGGATTTTCGCCACCAGCGCCACTTCCGCGCGGGACGGGGTGAAAACGGCACGGGCCGGCAATGTACCGGTAAACGGGGCGCCGATTGTATTATCCAGGTGCCTGTCGGCACTTTAGTCTATGACGCGGACACCGGTGAACTTATTGCCGATTTGACCGATGCCGGCCAAAAACTCCTGGTGGCCAAGGGAGGCCGTCACGGCCTCGGTAACATCCATTTCAAAAGCAGCACCAACCGCACACCCCGCAAAGCCACTGCCGGCACCCCCGGCGAGCATCGCCGCTTGCACCTGGAGCTCAAGCTATTGGCTGACGTAGGATTGCTGGGACTGCCAAACGCCGGCAAATCCAGCTTGATCCGGCGAATTTCTTCCGCCCGCCCCAAGGTAGCAGACTATCCTTTCACCACCCTTCACCCGAACCTGGGCGTCGTCAGGGTGGACACCCTCAGAAGTTTTGTGGTGGCGGATATTCCGGGAATAATTGAAGGCGCCGCCGACGGTGCCGGCCTGGGCATTCAATTTTTGAAGCATTTGAGCCGCACCAAACTGTTACTTCATGTCGTGGATATCGCCCCATGCGATAACTCTTCACTGATAAGTGCCGCCCAACAAGTCATTGCCGAAGTCGAGCGCTGGAGCGATTCGTTGGCAAAACAGCCCCGCTGGCTGGTGCTAAACAAAATCGATTTGCTCTCTCCCGGGGAGACGGAACAACGCACTCGAGAACTCCTTGCCGCGCTTGATTGGCAGCATCCTGTTTTCCCGATTTCGACCGTCACGGGCCAAGGCTTGCAAGCACTCATCTATGCCGTGATGGATCATTTGGAACGTGAGAATGAAAAGCAGGAAAGCCTTTCCGCAGGCGCGTAGAATCATTGTCAAAATCGGCAGCTCACTGCTGACCCGGGGCGGCCAAGGACTGGACACAGCCGCCCTCCGGCAATGGACAGATCAAATCGCCACCCTTTGGGACCAAGGCCGCGAAGTGCTGCTGGTTTCTTCCGGTGCCGTGGCCGAAGGCATGGCCCGACTCAACTGGCGCACCCGGCCGCAACATTTGAATAAGCTTCAAGCCGCCGCCGCGGTAGGCCAAAGCGGGCTGATTCAAGCCTATGAATCCAACTTCCACCGTCATGACAAACGCACCGCGCAAATACTTCTGACCCACGAAGACCTGACCCATCGACAGCGTTATCTCAATGCCCGCAGTACCCTCTCCACCTTATTGCAGTTTGGCGTAATCCCTATCGTCAACGAGAACGACACCGTCGTCATTGACGAGATCCGCTTCGGCGACAACGATACCTTGGGCGCCCTGGTTGCCAACTTGATAGAAGCGGATTTACTCATTATCTTGACCGATCAAGCGGGATTATTCGACCGGGATCCCAGGTTAGACAATAGCGCCAAACTGATTACTGAAGCCAGCATCAGCGACCCCCGCCTGGAGAAGATGGCCAGCGGCAGCCGAAGCGGCCTGGGGAGAGGCGGCATGACCACAAAGGTGCGCGCAGCCCAACTGGCTGCCCGCTCGGGCACAGCCACCGTGATTGCCGGAGGCTCTCAACCCAGGGTACTGAACCGGATTGTGGCCGGAGAACCTGTGGGGACCTTTCTGATTCCAGATGTGGAACAGCTAGACGCCCGGAAACGATGGCTGGTCGGGCAATTTCAAGTCAAGGGGAAACTAATTTTGGACGAAGGCGCAGTTCGTGCCTTAAGGCAACAAGGCAAGAGTCTGCTTCCAATAGGTGTTCGAAAAGTGCTCGGGGTGTTTCAGCGAGGAGATGTGGTTGCTTGCCTGGACGAGCATGGCAATGAAATTGCCCGGGGACTAGTCAATTACAGCGCCGAAGAAGCCCGCAAAATCAAAGGAACCCCCAGCAGCCACATTTCGCAAATGCTCGGTTATGTGGACGAGCCGGAACTTATCCACCGGGACAATTTGGTATTGCTATAAAGCAGAGCGCGGGGCGAAGGATATTTTCGCCCCACAAACACATGCACGAAGGAGAAGAGCTGAGAAGCTTCGCTCTGGGATATAGCGGATAATTTATCCCAGCGCCTTTACCCGGGCGCACAACCGGCTTTTTTTGCGCGCGGCATTGTTTTTATGAATGATGCCTTTATTCACCATGGAATCGATCACAGGCACCGCCTTCTGAAACGCTTGACGGGCTTCATCAACGTTGCCCTCGTCCACTGCTTTCAGTACCCTCTTAATGGAAGTGCGCATGCGGCTACGAAGTGCCTTGTTATGCAAATAACGTTTTTGCGCCTGACGTGCGCGCTTTTTAGCAGATGCAATATTAGCCAATATCTTTCCCCTTTCGACTACCGGTTAGTAAATTTTTTAATTATCCTTGCAACATGGAAAAATGTCAATTTCCTTGGATGCAAAGCCATTTTAGGCAAAATACACGTTCACGGCGCACCTGTTTCAAAAGGCAGGATTTTTATAGATGGGAACATCTGAGGGGCAAGGGTCCGGCACGAATAACTTCATCCAGTTTTCACTAGAGATAATGCCAACCCCAACTGAAAATAGATTTTTTAACGGGATAAAATCAAAGACATGATCAAAGCCATTTTATTCGATTTCGGCGGCGTCATTGCCGAAGAGGGTTTCCGGGAAGGACTCAAGGCCCTGGCC
>JALSQY010000118.1 GCA_026985035.1 Methylothermaceae bacterium | reverse complement strand
CTTGTTTCACTAAAACCGCCACGGTTTCGTCATTTAAAACATAACCGCTGTCATCGATCAAGCCATCCTGGCCATGGGAAGTAAAGGGATCGAGTGCCACATCGGTAATAATACCTAAATCAGGAACCCGGGATTTTAATGCCCGCACTGTGCTTTGAAGCAACCCTTCCGGGTTATAGGCTTCTTTGGCATCCTCGGTTTTTCTGTCGGGAGAGATAACAGGAAAGAGGGCTAAAGCGGGAATTCCCAGGTTTACAAGACTAAAGGCTTCTTCCAACACAAGATCCAGACTAAGCCGATGGACTCCAGGCATCGAAGGCACAGGTTCTCGCACCTGCCGCCCTTCACAAACAAAAACGGGATAAATCAAATCATTGACAGTCAAGCAATGTTCACGCATCAGACGCCTGCTGAAACTGTCCCGGCGCATGCGCCGCATCCGCAATTGAGGATAAAATGAGCTATGCTGTGATGGAGAAGTCATGATGGCTGCATCTGGTTTATACTGGTTTAAAGTGGTAATTAAAGGTTATGATAAACAAAAATGGAATCTTCGGGAGACTTCAGGAGCATTAATCGATGATTAATTTTACAAAACGCCTTGGGGCGCACAATGGATGGGTTGTATTCTTGGCAGGGATGTTAATGTGGGCGTTATCTGTGGGGGCTGCCTCCTTGGCTCCGCCGCAACAATTAATCCAGGAAACCTCTGATAAAATTCAGGCGGAACTGCGCAAAATCAACTACAAGGTGGATTTTGCCAAGGCAGTGGAAATTGTTGAAAAGCACATCGAACCCCATGTGGATTTTGACCGTTTTGCCGCACTTGTTCTGGGTAAATACTGGCGCAAGGCGACTCCCGAGCAAAAAGAGCGGTTTAAAAAAGAGTTTAAAACCATGCTCATTCGCACTTATGCGACAGCTTACGGTGAATATGCTGAATGGGACATACGCTTTAAACCCTTGAAAGATTGGACCCCCGACAAAAAGAAAATCATCGTTCGAACCGAATTTGTTCAACCAGGCAGTCAGCCGGTGCCGGTTGATTTTCGCATGATACGCAAAAACGGTGAATGGAAAGTCTATGACGTTATCATTAGCGGCGTGGATTTAGTCAAAAATTACCGTACCAGTTTTGGCGAAGAAATCGCGAAAACTGGTTCTCTGGATGCTTTGATCGACCGCCTGGCGGAACGCAACCGCCAGGCATTTAAAAACGGTGCCAAAGCGTCAGCTCTGGTTCAACCAATCCCTCGGGCGTAGATAGTCGTAAAGCTCGGCTTCTTTGGTGCCAGATTCGGGGCGCCAATTGTAGCGCCACTTTGCTACCGGTGGCAGGGACATGAGAATCGATTCGGTTCTACCCCCTGATTGCAGGCCGAATATCGTCCCCCGGTCGTAAATTAAGTTGAATTCCACATAACGGCCGCGGCGGAAGGCTTGAAATTCCCGCTCCCTTTCCTCAAAAGGGTGATCTTTGCGTTTTTCGACAATGGGAAGATAAGCGGGAATATAATGATCACCCACAGACCGTAGAAACTCAAAGCAACGTTCAAATCCCCATTCATTGAGATCATCGAAAAACAAACCGCCCACCCCGCGGGTTTCGCCACGATGTTTGAGAAAAAAATAATCGTCACACCATTGTTTGAATCGGGGATAAACTTCTTCACCAAAAGGACGGCAAGCTTGCAAAGCTGTTTGGTGCCAATGCACCACATCTTCGTGAAAGGGATAATAAGGGGTCAAATCAAAGCCGCCGCCAAACCACCAAACCGGCGTTTCTCCTGGCTTTTCCGCAAGGAAAAAACGCACATTGGCATGGGATGTTGGCACATAAGGATTGCGGGGATGAATTACCAAGGAAACTCCCACTGCCTGAAAACTGCGCCCGGCCAACTCGGGCCGGTGAGCCGTCGCCGCCGCTGGCAAGCCTGCGCCTATGACATGGGAAAAATTGACCCCGCCTTTTTCGAAGATGGCCCCATCTTCAATTACCCGGGTGCGTCCGCCGCCTTTGCCTTGTTCGTACTGCCAGGTTTCTTCTTTAAATTTTGTCTTGGCTTCGACGCTTTCGAGGGATTGACAAATACTGTCTTGCAGCTCCATCAAATAGTCTTTGACCCCTTGCAAATCGATACTACTCATGACGCTCCTCTGTAGTTGGCGATGGCTTTAGTTTTTCGAATAATATCACACCTTATGTGGAAATAGCCGTCATGAAAAAGCGCCGACGGGATCGTCTTTTTGCCCAACCTCTGGGTAATATCTCGCCATTTCAATTCGATGACCAAGTAGCTGCGGTCTTTGACGACATGATCGATCGCTCGGTGCCCGGTTATCGCACAATCATTGACGCCATCGGCTTGATTGCCTGCCAGGTGGCGCAACCTGGCAGTTTCTGCTATGACTTGGGTTGTTCTTTGGGTGCCGCCAGCCTGTCAGTCGCCCTGGCGCAAAAGCAACCATCCTGCACAATCATTGCCGTGGATAATGCCTGGCCAATGCTGGCTGGCTTTCAGCAAAAGCTCCGGCAACAAAAAATCCCTCCACCCATTCAATTGATTTGCGCGGACATCCGCGACATTGCCATCCAAAATGCCTCATTGGTGATCTTAAACTTCACCTTGCAATTTGTCCCACCCACAGACCGGCTGGCGCTATTACGAAAAATACACCAAGGTTTGTTACCTGGTGGTGCTTTGATTTTGTCGGAAAAAATTGCTCTGCCGGAAGCAAGACAGCAATCGTTATTTGAAGCACTGCACTACGCTTTCAAAAAAGCGCGTGGCTACAGTGATCTTGAAATCAGCCAAAAACGCAGCGCTTTGGAAAACGTCATGATTCCCGAGAGCCTGCCGGTTCATGCCAACCGTTTAACCCAGGCAGGATTCAGTAGTTGTGAAGTATGGTTCCAGTACTTTAACTTTATGTCCCTGGTCGCGTTGAAATAAGTGGCCCGGGTTCGACAGCATGGCTGGAACAGGTTACATTGAATTTGTTTGGAATTTCATTCCAATTCGCGCTCTCCTCCTTGATTAACCGAAATAATTGATACAGTTGGACATCCATGAATGATACGTTAAGTGAACTTTACCGCAAAATGACTGCCTTGCAGGACGATATCGTCAAGGAATTGGAGGGCAAGCAGCGTCAATTTGCCTACCGGTTGGACCGGACCCGGGTGATTTTCGAACAAGCTGCCATCGAGGCCCAAAAAGCACACCTGCAAAGTTTGTTTCGTTATATTATTGGCGCTCATCCCAAGCATTTTCTGACTGCGCCGTTGATTTATTCGTGCATAGTGCCTGCCCTGTTGTTGGATGGCTGGGTCAGCCTTTATCATGCGGTTTGTTTTCCTGTTTGGGGAATTCCCAAAGTCAAACGTAGCGATTACATCGTCATCGACCGCCACTATTTGCCTTATCTCAACTCCTTGGAAAAACTCAATTGCGTCTATTGCGGTTACTTCAATGGTCTGATTGCTTATGTTCAAGAGATAGCGGCACGCACCGAACAATATTGGTGTCCGATCAAACACGCCAAGAAACTAAAAACCATCCATAGCCGCTATCCGATTTTCATCGATTACGGTGACGCAGAAGCTTATCGGAAGCAGCTTCCGGTTTTGCGCCTCCGATTTGATCAATAGTTTCTCTTAAACGATGGTCTGGCAACCGGAGCATTCTTTTTTATCGCCCTATCAAAACCTCATCCAGCAAGAGCTCCATGCGTTAAAAGCCTGGCAACAGGCACTGCCTGAGCAAATAGCAAGGGCCTTGAACCCCAATCGTCACAGAGAGCTCCCGCTATGGTGGAAACTGATAGAGAATCTGCCATCCCTTGAACCTTCCCGGGTGAAATTGGATTCGCCAATCATCAAAATCGGCTTGCCTGAAGACATTGATGAGGTCACCAGGGGCAATCTCGAACAACAGCTGCGTCGTCTTCATCCCTGGCGCAAAGGGCCATTTGAGGTTTTTGGTATTTTTATCGATACCGAGTGGCGGTCGGATTTTAAATGGTCGCGGCTGGAACCGGTCATTCAAAGGCTGAATGACCGGTTGGTACTGGATGTGGGCGCGGGCAATGGTTATCATTGCTGGCGCATGCTAGGCGCGGGCGCGAAACAAGTGATAGGCATTGACCCGGGGCCGAGATATGTCAGTCAATTTATTGC
>JALSQY010000117.1 GCA_026985035.1 Methylothermaceae bacterium | reverse complement strand
AAGTGGGCGATGATGCGCGTCACTTCACCAGGTCTGGCTTCCACCGTATCCTGCCAACCGCTTTCCTCGGGCGGTGCGGGAACCTTGGAACCGATCAGTTTGAGGGTTTCGGGATGCCCGGGAACGAAACTGCTCACGTCAAACCGTTGCCGGTCCAGCACCTGGAATTGTACTTGGTGGACATGGATGGGATGGCTGTCCTCCGAAATATTGATGAACTCCCAGATTTCCGTGGCGTTGAGATCCGGGGTCTCGGTGACTGGATCCCCCCAATTCAATGGACCATCCTGGGCAGTGCCGAGCATGGTTTTCAAACGGCCTAGATCGTCCGTCGTCTCGGTAAGGAGAATCTGGCGGACTTTATCGACGTTATCAGGATCCAACCGTTGCACCGGCACCAAAACATCAGGCAGTTTTACCCTGGACACAGACTTATCCAGCTTCTTGGTCACCTTGAATGCCATGACTTTGCCGGTAGTTTCCGGGTCCACCGGATCGCCACCGGGAAAGGGCGTCGGCGCGTCGTTGCTGACGATGAGCGTTTTGCCCTTAAATTCCTTCCTGGAAAAATCCACAATCACATCGATCCGTTGGGCCGGAGCAACACTGACGGTATCCACCACCACCGGGCCGGGCAGCAGTCCCCCGCCGGAACCGATTTTGATGAAAGCCTTGTCCACCGGCTGGCCGTCTGCCAGTAAACGCATGCGATAAAAGCGGGAGCCTGAACCATTGAGGATACGGAAGCGGTATTTCCGGGGCTCCACTTCCAGCACCGGCCACGCCTTGCCGTTGACGAGGATGAAATCGCCAAAGAACTCGGGCACGATGGAAGGCACCGGCTTGCCGGTTTCAGGATCCAGCGAGACCGGGTTGCCATTGGCGTCCTTGAAGCTTTCCTCGGGATAAGCAAGACCGCCATCGTCATAAAAGGACCGGTCTTGAATCACCAGCGGCACTTCATAAGGATAGCTGGGCAGCTTGTGCTGATTCTGCAATTGTTTTTCCAGGTCATCCCGGAGCAGATAAAAGCCCGCCAGTCCCGCATATACATTGAGGCGGGTGATTCCCATGGCGTGGGGATGATACCAAAGGGGTGCGCCTTGCTGATCATTCCGGTAACGGAAAGTGCCGGTGGGACCATAAGCTGAATCCCAGATCATCAGCGGCCCGCCATCCTTGAATTTTTTGGTCGTCCAGGCTTCGGGATAGCCGTCGCTGTCGCTGTCGGTATGGCCGCCGTGGAGATGCACCACCGTCCGCACCGCCGGCCGGCAAGGATCGGGGACCGGGTTGCCATCCGCATCCAGCTCCGGCCCCGGCGGATCTTGATCGGTATCGGCACTATAAGGGCCACAGTGGACGGTGGTATCCACCGGTAACAAGTGATGTTTCGGCAACCAGTTCAACCACCGCACCCGCACCGGCTCATCCTTGTCCGCCACCAGAGTCGGCCCGGGATAGCTGGGTTTGCCGCTGGGCGCGTCATTTTCCCGTGCGTCGCCAAACCCCCATACCCGGGTGTGCAGCGGTTGCCCCGTAATTGGATCAAGCAAACCAATCTTAGTCTTGATTTGCTTCATGACCACTTCGTAATAGGGCTCGCCATCCAGGGTGCCATAGGGTTGCAGGACATAGTCGGGATTCAGCGGATTCGGCAACGGATTGACAAATTTGGGCTGAGTCCTGGGGTCCAGCATGTGGGCCGAAGGTGCCTGTCCATCGGGAAACTGGATGGCCAGCTTGAAGTAAGGATAAGGATAACAGGTTGCCTGACGGACCCGCTTGCCATCGCCTTTTTTACCATAATGAATATGCAGACACTTACCGCTGTGCTGGGCTTCCATACGGAAAAAATCCCCCCGGGCACTGATTCGCCATTGCTGATTCAATCCCCCATGGCAAGGCCATTGGATAATATCCGCTTCATCCGCCAAAGACTCACCCGCCACATCCAGACACATGCCGGTTTCCTGGTTTTGTACGGAAAAAACATCGGCCTTCCCTGCTACTGGCAGTAATTTCCAGGTTTGAAAATTACTGCCATCGCAGTGCCTTTGAACAATCCAGTCATTTTTATCATAGGATCTGTGCTTGATATCCAGACACTTGTCGCTGTGTTTCATGACCAGCGTGGTCAAAACCGGCAGGGAAGCGAATTTGGCTGCAATAGCCGGAGATGCGCTGGTATCCGAGGAAAAGCTGAAACTTGGGTGGGCCGGCGCTGGTTTGATTTTCAAATGGACCGCGTTGGAAGCCAACGGCAGCAACAACAGCACTCCCCCTAGCCAGCATAAGTTTGGTAAGGATTTATTGTTCATTATTACCCCCCTCCAAATGGAAGACGGCCTGCAAGAAATACCCCCTTTTCTTATCAAGGCCTTTATCACAATGAATAGCATTTCCCTTTCTATTCGTGGGAAACTCTGATCCATTCATCCCCGCAAGCCAGAGTTAATTTGAAATCCAAACAAAATGGATTTCACAGAGTTGGGTGAATAAAACCACCCCTCGGCAGCTTACTCCCTGGCTGCCAAATATCTAGTGGGTATAGTAAGGTGACATGTTTTGCAACCCCCTCTCGAGTGTAAGTATATTATTTTATTTATATCAGTCAATATTTTTTAATACGTACTATTTTTCTTATACGTAAAAAATTGATCCTGGTCAAAATCGAGTGGTTACTGCCCGGCAGAGGAAGGAAAAAGTGAAGCGTGAATATATTGGATGACTGTCCGGTTCAATTGGTTACCGACGCATGCTTTGCAAAAGGATGTTGCCTCCTTGCCCCTCCCTTTAGCAAAGGGGGGCCGGGAGGGATTGGCGGTGGAATTTGACAATCCCCCTTGGTCCCCCTTTGGAAAAGGGGGAAGATGAGAATCGTGACCTTTGAAAAGGGGAGGATAAAAAGGCTGCCAGCACCGCCGCATCGACACGCCGGGTCTTGACCAGGCGCCCGCTGGCCTTGGCAAAATCGCGCACTTGACGGGGATTGACCACCGTCACCGGTACGGAAATATATACAAGAGATTGGGCTGAGGGCTTGAGCGGATGAAAGCAACGGTATTTTCCCCTCACTCCCGGCCCTATCCCTCTAGGAGAGAGGAGATAAGCCGGTTCATGCGATCACCCTGGCTTGTACTTGTTTTGCTTTGAGGAAACGCTGAATAATGCACCCATGGATTCTCAGCATCCGCAAAACGACAAACGATTTTCGTTTTGCTTACAAAATCAGTGATTTATCATCACTGATTTTGGTGATACTTCCTTGAGAGCGCCTTGAAGTAAGCAAGCCAACGCCGCGGCTGGCGCACAATCCGAAACGGAGAAGTCTCCCGGGCACGATGGGGCGTGATGAAAAAAAGAAGCATAGTCCTTATAAGTGCAGCCTGTTCTCCGGGCAATTTCCGGCAGCAGGAAACGCCCGACACCGGCGCCAACCAGACAAACTTGCCTTGCTTGGATATGGGATAAATGGCGCAAACACGCCATGGTCAAACGTTGCCAGTGCATTTCCCGGCAGGCTTCGGCGAGCAATAGCCAGGTTTGTTCCGGGGCGGACTCTGCATCCAGCCCTATCATCCTTGCCAAACGCCGGATGCTGTCTTGCCGGGTCTTGGGTTTGCCGTCGGCAGTTGGAGACTGATCGGCATGGGGGGGGAGCATCTGCAAAATTCGGTAAACATCCGCCATAGTCGCGAAGTGTTCGGCCATCACGGATATCTCCTCCCCCCGGAAAGGCAGTTGTCTTGAAAGCGCCATTACAGGTGTCCGCACCACCCCGGAATAAATCAATTCGCCGGTTCTCAAACGGCAATGGTCATCATCTCCCAAACATTTGAAAACGCCATCGATGACAGGAAGAAAATCCGTGGTGGTACTGCCGATATCAACACATAGTAGAGCCCCGCTTTGTTGGTGCCGGGCAAGAAATTGCGCTGTCAATCGCCAATTTTGTGATGCTATGTGGTGGTGATTTTGAGGTTGAAAACCAGATAACGGTATAAATTCTTGGCTGGCATAAACATAGGCATTCCGCGAGCCAATACTTTGGGTAAAAGCATCCACTAAAGCACGGACGCCTTCTTGCCGGTTGGCAAATAAATCCGCCATCTCTCCCGTCATGGTCAGACCGTGAAAGCTGCGGTCCGGCAACCGCTGACGGACCGATGCCAATGCACTGGTCAACTCT
>JALSQY010000116.1 GCA_026985035.1 Methylothermaceae bacterium | reverse complement strand
AACCACCCCAGGGGCGGCGGCCGGAAGGCCGCCTTTCCCTGTGCTACGCCGGACCTTTGATCCGTCGCCATGCCTTTCTTTGTCCCTCGGGGTTCGGGCCAGCCGAACGCCGCTTCGGGACGTGCTTTGGGGCCTTGCCCCCTGGCGCGCGCAAGGAAAATAGACGGGGCCGTGTTGTCGGCTTCGCCGCCTGCCCGCACCAAACCCCCGTCGATTTTCCTTGCCCTTGCACCCCCCACTCTCGCCGAGGGGCAGAGTTTCAGAGAGGCGCGCTAAAGCGCTTTTCAGAAACTCGCCACCATTGGGGGAAAACACCGATGGGGCAGCACCACGAAGGAGATGTTACAAATGGCCGTTTTTGAAATCATCGTCATGACCGATGAGGGCATGTTGAAAATCAACCCCGAAAGCCTGACCGGCTGGGTCGAGGATATGGGGCTGGAAATCACCGGCACCCACAGCAACCAGCGCACCCGCCAAGAATTGCAGGGCCACCCGAAGATCAGCGGTTTTGCCGGTCCCTGCTGGGGCGGGGAAACGGATACGGGCGAACCTGTGATCCGTTATGAGGAAACCTGCGTTTATGACGCCTTGTGCCAGTAAGGGGGGGGCGGAACGATGCAGAAATACCGCGTTATCGCAACCAGCCTTATCACCTATGTATCCATTGTCGAGGCCGAGAGCGCAGAGCTGGCCGGTGAAATCGCCTTTGTTCAGGACAACCCCGATTGGGAAGAAACCGGCGAGGCCGATTGGCAGATTGACAGGGTGGAACCCTGCGAGGCCGAAGAGGCCGCGCCCGACCCTTCCAAATCCAGCATTCAAACGGGGACAGTATCATGACCACCCACATCATTTGCCGCCATTGCGGCAGCACCGAGGTTTATGCCGACGCCACCGCCCGCTGGAACGCCAGCAAGGGCGAATGGATTATGTCATGCGTGCATGATGATCGCTATTGCGACCAATGCGGCGGGGAAGCCAGTCTGATCGAGGTTGACGAGGCCGAGGGCTTGGAAATCGGCTTTTACGGCATGGTCAAAGAGGGTGACGGGGCGCGTCTGGTGCAGGACCATGAAACGCCGCATTTCTTTGACGTGATGGTCAGAACCACAGCCCTTGAGGGCGGGGACATCCTGACCCTGTTTGAATTTGACGACCTCACCCGCAAGGAGGCCAACGAGCGCATGGCCTATATGGTGCTGAAATTCCCGAGCGCCCCGATTGACTGTCACCTTGGCAAACAGCCGCAATACACCCCGCGCGGGGCATATTTTGCCGTGAGCCGCGCGCAATACGAGGCCCATCTTGCGGAAACGCCGGAAAATGTGGTGGGTCGGGACTGGGAGTTTTTCCGCTTCTATGAAGGGGCGGCGAATACGGGGTATTGCGAAGCCCGCTATGCCCGTTGCCGGACGACAGGAGTCGTCAGGGATATAACCCATAACGAATATTGCAATATCTTCGGGGGGAATGGCTGATGAAACACCAATCTTTATTCCCCGATTTTGCCAACACCACAGAGCAGGAGGCGCAAAGCGCCCCTGCCCCAGCGATGCGGCTACGCCTGCCCGAAATCGTTGCCGAATATGTCGCAAAGGCCGAAAGCATTGCCGGTGCAATCAAAGCCTTCAACGAAGCCCAGACCACCTTGAAATCCGCCGCCTGTATCGGCGGCAGCTATGGCGGCAATGTCTTTTCCCGCGAGCCACATTTGGAGGAACGCCATGTTTACCATGTGCTTTTGTGTTCGGCATGGAAATTTGTCTATGACGGTTTGAACATCGAGACGATTGCATCGGCCAAGGACCGCAAGCAGCTTGATTTGATGCTGACAAACCCGCCGCCCTTTACCATGATGGACATCGAGGAAGTCTTTGGCGATTACCTGCGCGATCCGCGTTTCCATATTCTCAAGGGTCTGGCCGAGTGCTTTTGCGACCTTGATCCGGCCTATAAATGCCACAGCCGCGTAAAAATTGGCGTCGAAGGTTTGCCCAAGCGGATCATTGTTTCCTATGTGTCCGGCTGGAACAGCTGGGGGCGTGAGCGTGTCAAGGACACCTTCAACGCCCTGCGCGCCTATCGCGGCTTGCCCCGCTATGAATACGCCGAGTTTGAAGATGTGATGAAGGAAGCCAAACGCAACGGCGAGGCAGATTTTTGCGGTGGCATTATACGGGTGTTCAAGAACGACAATGCCCACCTGATCTTTGATGCAGAAGGCTTGAAGGATATTAACCGCGCTTTGGCGGAGTTCTACGGCGAGGTGTTGCCCGATGCACCAAGCGAGGCCGAGGCCAAGCGCCCCAGCACCGAGGTTGCCCGCGATCTGCAATTCTACCCCACCCCGCGCGCGGTTGTCGAACAGGTTGTTTCCAGCCTGACCCTTCAAGGTGGCGAGAGCGTTCTTGAACCATCTTGCGGGGATGGGCAGATCATGGATGTTCTGGCCAACTGGCACGAGGAACCGGATGGACGGTTTGCCAAGCGCCCGCTGAATGTCACAGGCGTTGAATATGATGCCGCCCGCGCGGGGCAGGCCCGCGCCAAGGGGCATCATGTTTTGACCGCCAACTTTCTACAGGTTGCGCCCGATCCGCGTTTTGATGTTGTGGTGATGAACCCGCCGTTCTACGGCCAGCACTACAAGAAGCATCTGGACCATGCGATTAAGTTCTTGCGGGCGGGCGGGCGTCTGGTTTGCATCCTTCCCGCAAGCGCCCATTACGATCATGGCAACACCATTGGCCAATGGTATGATCTGCCCGTTGGCAGCTTTGCCGCCAGTGGCACCAATATCCCGACCGGATATTGCGTTTACCGCAAGCCGTAGGGGAAACGTCAGCGCCGTATTGAACCCACGTCGCCAGAAGCGGGTCTTTTCCAGCCCCAGAGCGCACCTGTCTCTTATGCCGTTAAGTTACAGGGAACCGATGGGGACATAACAGCAGTCATCCACCGCAATCAGTGCAACGACGGGATGAGCGAAATGATTTATGGCTTTGATATTGATGTCATCTTCTCGCGGCCATCCGGGGTTGCCTATTATTCCGGTTGCTGCTCTCTTAATTAGGGCCAGCGCACTCTCAGCAGCGCCAGATACCCTAGGCCAATCGCCAGAATCAGCGGTGAATAATATAGATGGTTTAGCCGGTAAAACGGCTGAACTGAAGGCATGGGAATCGGTAGATAGGTCACGGCTCCACGCAGCAAAAAGACAACCATCAACACCGCCAACACCGTGGTGCAAACCCATTCCGGCAATGGCACCGCGACCACATCCGCCGCCCATAGGGCAACTACGCCTGCGGCTATCATTCCGACTGCCACAGCTAGCGTCAGGCCGAACGGCGGGATTTTACTGGCCCCTTCCACCCCCAGCACCGCATTTACCAATGTCTGTTCATCCCGTGCAGGCCATGTCACCCCGAAGGCCCATGCAATGTGCAACAACGCCGTCACTGTCAGAACAACGAATATGAATCCCGCCATCAATACCATAACCCGGCCTTTCTGAAACCATACGCTAACGTATGTTAGCAATTTTCTTGCCCTGGTCAATACGCTTGCGGGGAAACGGGTGCGGGGTGGCCTGCCCGCCTTATCTGCGTTCGCCACCTGCGCGGCTCACTGGATAGCGGTGCGATGCCTTTATCTCGCTCTTCGGTTTCATCCCTGCCCTTGTCCGGCTCAGCTTGCAATTCGGGAATTGTGTTCCGGCTTTGCAAGGATGATGGTCGGGGCGATATTGTCAGACAAGGGTTTTGCCGTTCACTTGATCCAGATCAAATCCGTTTTGGCAAATCCCGTGCTTGCAGCACGGGACCGCGCCCTATGCTTTGGCCGGCAAGCGGCCTTGCGCACGGAACCCGTCAGCCCTGATCTTCCTGCATCAATAGCGCCTGCCCCGTCATAAATGCCGCGTCAGGCGCTTTGGCTGCATGGTCGCCCAGGGCCGCCGGTTTCCGCCCATACGGGTAACGCTCGCTTTTGCAGGTTGCGCCGGATCAAAGCTCCGGCTTGCCATAGATGCGGCATCCAGCCGCGCGGGGGGCGTGGGTATTCACCCCTTGGCGGTGGTGTCCGTGCGGTAAAGCGGCCATATCGCCGGGTGTCAGCCGTGTTACAGGGTGTGGAGGACTGTCGCCCGTGTCAGGGTGACATGGCCCACCCCGCAGTGATCCCATCCATTTTTGCCAATTCGCGGGATCGGGACAGGTTCAGATCTGTAGCC
>JALSQY010000115.1 GCA_026985035.1 Methylothermaceae bacterium | reverse complement strand
CAGGCAACAACCCAGAATTTTTCCCCGTCACCCTATCCATGGATAAACGGAAGCTTACCCGTCCCAAGATTACAATACCCCGCAAATGCCACAAGAAAACCTGCCGGGTGGCGGTGGAGGGCTATTCGGATTCAGCGTATGTTTATGGCCAACTGGAAATTCATCGAGGTAAAGAAGCCAAGGGTTTTCTGTATCTCCCTGGAAAACAGATCTACGTTTATGGGCGGGTTATCAACCCCAATTCGATTCTGGCCAAAGACGCCAAAGGCAATCTTTACCGGTTGGCCCCAGTGAAGAATAATCAACCTTATAAAAACAGAAACCCGATGAGGAAATCCAAAGATTTTCGTTACTAAATATTGCGGCTGCCTTGCCCTGGTTGCTGTTTCCTTTTACTGGTTGAGTTTTACCCTGCCCTGGCGGTGGGATGTGGGGCTGGGAATACTGGCTTTGTCGGGTACCGTCGCCGGATTAACCGTTACCCCAAAGTTTCCTCCCCGCAGCTTGATTATCATAGGCCCGCCCGTTGCCGCGACTGTTTTGTCCCTGGTGCTGAGTGATTTTACCAGCCGCGGCCTGCCATTGGTCATGTCCCTGCTGCCCGCGCTGTTGCTCTATTGTTTGATTGCGGGATTTTTCCGGCGCCAGGATGTGATTTTGTTATTTTGGATTTGGACCGGGCTTGTGCTGTCCATGGCCATCTGGCTGTTGAGTGTCGCCGCCCTGCATCCGAATCAGACCCCAACCCAATGGATCCAGCAGGCTCGTTTGACCGCCTTCAAGGTACCCAACGATATCGCCCTGCTCCCCATCTTGATGCCGGTGTCCCTCGCCTGTTTTTTTCTCGCCAACAAACTTCGGGGCAAGGTATTTGCCCTATCCGCTCTCGGGCTGGGGTTGCTCGCGGCCGTCATTTACCAAAGCAGACTGGCTACCCTTGCCGTTATGGCTGGCATAGGGACGACACTGGGGCTCCATGCCTGGATACGCCACCGTGATCCTCACCTGCAAAGCCTTTGCCTGCCCGCCAGGCGACTGGTATTGTCGGGATTTGTCGTTACCCTCACCCTGATCATTGTTGCCGATGCGCTCACCGGATTTCATTGGCTGTCCAAATTGACTCATCCTTGGACAACCCGGCTGCCATTGTGGTTGGCGGCCCTGTGTATGTTCAGCGATTCCCCTGCTGGAGGACACGGGCCCGGAAGTTTCTTGCTTCTGTACCGAACGTGTCTCCAATCCTGGCAAGCGGCCCATTTACTGGCCGTGGACCCCCGCATCACCCCATGGGCGCACAATCTTTTTCTGGAGATTCTCGCCGAACAGGGCCTTTTGGGATTCATTGCCTGGATAATCCCTCTGGGACTCTCCCTCAAAAAAAGCGTAGAATCCGTAGTCAAAACCAATCGGTATGGTCAAGGAATTGTTGCGGCGGGAATTTTTACTTCATTGGCGATTTTCTGCCTGATAGGTTTTTTTGAATTGAGTTTATGGCGGCAATGGGTAGCGCCATTATTTTTCAGTTTGCTGGCCGTTTGTTTGAAATGGGTGGGATCTCCACCAGAACAATAACGAGGAAATGGAGGATAGTTATGAATAAAAAAAAATCTGAAAAGCCTTTCAACTTGCCCCGGGCGATCACCATCGGTTGCTCCCTGGTTTGCGGCACTGTTGTGCTTTTTACCCCGGATTGGCGCAGTCAACTATTGGCGGCCTATGAATCCGATAACCCTCTTATACAGGGACAAACTCTCAACAATACCCAAAAAAACATGGCTGAGGTAGTTTTTGAGGCTTGCAGCCAACGCAACGAACAATTGTCAGAGCAATTCCGCAACCGTTGTAACGCTCTGGTTGGCGCTGCCATACAAGGGGCACCGGAAGTCGAAGGGGCCATTCAGCAAGCCTCTCCCGAGCAAACCCTGTCCTTTGGCATCGAGGCCACCCGTACCATGGCGGGCCATGTCAATATCGTCAGCGGCTCGCTTTTGGGACGTTTGAGTATGCTGCGCGCCGGTCTCGATAACCAGGCCTACCGGGTGGCAGGCATTCAATTATTTCGCAACGGGAACCCCTTGAAAGGAGGAAATGCCGGCGATGATACCGACTTCGGCAAAATCGGCATCTGGCTGAACAGCAGTTATCATATTGGCGATGTGGATTCGACCTTTTCCCAGCGGGGCTTCAACTTTGAAAATTGGGGAGTCACTGCGGGCGCCGACTACCGCTTTACTGATAATCTGGTGGCCGGCGGATCGTTCAGTTATATCACTTCCGACAACGACTTTGACGGCGACGGCGGCGGATCCAACAACGACTCTTACATCGGTTCCATTTATGGTTCCTATTACATCACCGATGCTTTCTATGTTGATGGCATCGCCTCCTACGGCGGCATCAATTTCGATATCACCCGCAATATCCGCTATGCCATCCCCGGTGATACCGTCGAAACCCGGGCCCGGTCCAATACCAATGGTGAACAATACGGCTTCGCCCTGAGCAGCGGCTACCAGTTCCATTGGCAATCGCTCAATTTTACCCCTTATCTCCGTTTCAGTTATCTGGGCTTTCACGTGGACGACTACAAGGAAAAAGGCGGCAACGGTTGGGGCATGCGGTTCCGGGAGCAAAACACCCGGTCGGTGAAAACCGTGCTGGGTGCCCAGACTTCCTATGCCGTCAGTCTGCCCTGGATGGTGCTGACGCCCCAGTTCCGGGCCGAATGGCATCATGAATACAAAGACAATGCGCGCAACATTACCGCCAGTTTCCTGGGAGATCCGGTTGCCCAGGAATTTCTCATCAAAACACCAAAGCCCGACCGTAACTACGCCACTTTGGGCGTCGATTTCGCCGCCACTTTCGCCCATGGCGCCTCGGCTTTCGTCAACTATGAAGCGCTGGTGGGTTACCGCAATGTCAGCAGCCATAAGATTATGATAGGGGCACGCTTGGATTTCTGATCTCGAAACCTAACAAGCCCCCGGCAACAGCGTTTAAGGGGGCTTGTCTTTTATCGGCTCGCGCTGAATCTTGCCTTATCCCCAACGGGGACGAAGAAAAACTCACCGGCCGCATGGCCTGCGTGGCGGATGGGAGAAAATTCCGGAACCTGGTGAAACTCTTGTTCCTGGGCGGCATCGGCCACCAGGGCGGAAACCCGGTGATACAATTTGTAGGCTTCCAAGATAGTATCGTTACTCGCCAGCGCCTGGATAATGGCCTTGGCAAAGATGGAATGGCCGCCACCGCCACCGTCGAGCACCGGTTCCAGACCACCGGAAGTCAGCGCCTCGCGGGATTTGGCCTTGAGCATCAACTTGATCCACTCCGCCCGCTTTTCCGGCGTCATGCCCGATTCCAGACGAGCCACGGCATTTCGGGTCAAGGTGCCGGAATAACAGGAATCGGCAATGACCAAAATGTGTTTGGCGGAAATGATTCGGAGCAAATCGGTGATATCTTGGGTGGAGATCCAATTGGCGGTATTTTCCAGCTCGGCATCCACAGGCAGCCAGTAACCCCGTTGGGTCACCTTTTCCAAGGTGCCGTGACCGGCATAGTAGATCAGCAGATTATCCTTTTCCGTCAATTTTTTGCGGTATTCGCTCAATGCCTTGAGCACATCGTAGCGGGTGGCATTGATGAGCAGCTTGGTTTTGAATCCATACCGGGAACGCAATACTTTTGCCAACCCTTTGGCGTCTTTGATGGGAGTATCGAGTTGAGGCAAATATTGGTATTTTTCATTGCCGATAATCAAAGCGTGATAACCGCCAAATAATTCCCGGTTCAACAAACGCCCGACCAAGGGATCTCCGCCGGGAGAAGTTTTCTTATCGGAAAATTCGAAAGGCCGTGCCATGCGGCTTTCTTTCAACAGCACAAATTTCACCTCGGTGCGGCGGCTGGCTTTATCCACAGCGACGATATGCACCGGAGTTTCCTTGCCCAGCAAGGCGATCTGCACCTTGAAGGTCCCCTTGTCATCCACTTGTTGTTCAAGATCGTTGACCAGAAAAGACAACAGACCTGCCGGCGCGTCGATTCTGCCAATCACCGGCCGTTTCTCCACTTCACCCCGGATTTTGGCCGCCAAGTTGCCGCGGGTTGGGCTCAACACCGGTTCAATGATTTCAATTTTTGGACCTGCCACCTTGGCAACCACAGCGGGGCGGGCTTTCTGGGTTTGCTGGTCAGCCATCTGTTCTTGCAATTGTTCCAGTTGTTTTTGCTTTTCCGCC
>JALSQY010000114.1 GCA_026985035.1 Methylothermaceae bacterium | reverse complement strand
CTGGAGAACCTCTGAACAAGTCTCCCGGGCTAGCCAGAACGCCGGTTTGGATCGCCTTCCGAGCCGGCCAGAGGCACGCCCCCTTTGGCTTCGCATTCTTGTGCCGTGACATATAAATACCCGCGGCCACGGCAATCGTTTTGCCCGGCGCAGGCATTGAAGGCGGTGGCGCACGCAGTGGTGCCCTTACAACTATTGATTCCCCAACAAGCGATTTGCCCCTCCTCGGCTTGCGGTGCAAAGCGTTCGACGGATTTGGATAGTCCATAGAAAACTCCTGCAGCCGCAATACTGACTGCGGCACCAGTAACCAAGCGCTTTTGTTTGTCGATCCCTTCCTGTCGTGGCGGGCAAACCAGTTTGGCCTGGGCATGCCGGCTTTCCCTAAAATCCCAGATTTGACCGGCGAGAAACATCGCCAATCCGGTATAGATCGCCCAGTTTTGTGGTGAAAGGCCCGTCACTGTAAACCACAGGGCAAAGCTAGCCAGGAGGCCGCCGCCCAGGGCAAGCCAAAAAGGCCCTGGATTGCCCCGCCGTTGCCCGCTTCGATACAGCAGCCACAAACTCAAGCCAATAAATCCGATAAATAGGGGAAAAAGGTAAGCGTCGTTAATCAAAAATCCCAGGCCCACAGCGGTGGCCGCCGATAAGGCCAAGGGCAGACCCAGGCAGCAAGCCGCGGCAAATGTGGCACCAAAGGTTCCTGTCCATTGAGCTAGCTTTTCTTTCATGATTTTCCTCCTATCCCGCGCAGCAAGAAAGTTGTTTCACGTCTTTGGAAAAAGTTTGTGCGCACAGTTTTAAACCTTCGACCATGGTGAGATAAGGAAAAAGCTGACCGGCCAACTCTTCAACGGTCATTCGGTTTCGGATTGCCAAGGCGGCGCTCTGGATGATTTCTCCCGCATCGTGGGCCAAGACCTGGGCGCCCAGTAACCGGCCACTGTTTGCTTCCGCCACCAGCTTGATAAAGCCGCCGGTTTCAAAATTGGCCAGCGCCCGGGGGACGTTATCCAAGGTTAGGGTGCGGCTTTCGATTTGAATATCCTGTGCGCTGGCCTGGCGCTCATCCAATCCTACCGTTGCCACTTGGGGATCGGTGAAAATCACTTCGGGCAGTACCGACAAATCCAGCTTGGCATCGCCGCCGGTCATATTGATGGCGGCACGGGTACCCGCGGCAGCTGCCACATAGACGAACTGGGGCTGGGTCGTACAATCGCCGGCGGCGTAAACATTGGGGATGGATGTGCGCATATGATCATCCACCACAATGGCGCCATTGGTCTCAGTGCGGATCCCGGCTTTTTCCAAATTCAGGGTGGCAGTATTGGGAGGGCGGCCGGTGGCAATCAAAAGCCGGTCGCAGGCCAGCTTGCCTTGATCGGTTTCCAAGGTGAAACGGCCCTTCCCGAGCAGGGATTTACTGTACTTTACCGACTTGGCTTGGGTGTTGGTGAGTACTTGCATCCCTTCATGTAGCAAGCATTCCTGCAAGGTTTGGCCGATGGCGGGATCTTGCCGGTAGAGCAGGGTATGGCGAGCAAGTATGGTGACTTTTGATCCCAGTCTTAAGAAGGCCTGGGCCAATTCCAGGGCTACCACGGACGAGCCAATGACCACCAGATGTTTTGGTAATGTTTTGGCAATCAAAGCTTCCGTGGAAGTCCAAAAGGGCGTGTCTTTTAATCCCGGGATGGGCGGGATGGCAGGAAACGATCCGGTGGCAATAAGAATCCGGTCTGGCGTCAGCGTTTGGGTTTGGCCGTCGGATTGAGTAATGGTTAAGGTTTGGCCATCGGCAAAAGATGCGGTTCCGCGAATTAATTGAATTTCTGGATGCGTGGCGAGAATATCTTCATATTTGGCGGCGCGCAGTTCCTGAACGCGGTGTTGTTGTTGGGCTACCAGTTTTCCCCGGTCAATTTGAGGTGGATGATGTTCGATTCCTTGAAAAGGGTGGGCCCGTTGTAAATGGGCGACGTAGGCGCTGCGAATCATGATTTTCGATGGTACGCAGCCCACATTGACACACGTTCCGCCTATGATTGGATTCTTTTCAATCAAATAGACTTTTTTGACCCCCCGCTCTATGGCTTTGAGGGCGCAAGCAAACGCCGCTGACCCGCTGCCAATGATGGCAATGACCAGAGATTCCATGGGTTTATCCAAGCTTGATTTGGCGTTGTTGGCAATAGTGGTGCGATAGCCTTTTTCTTCAATGGCGGTGATAAGTGCGGTCAATGTTACTTCGGCGTTATCGTCTATTTCCAGCCAAGCAAGAGATTCAGTGTAGGAAACTTTGGCGGATACACCGGGAAATTCATCGAGTCTTTTTTCCAGACCCGGCGCACAAGAGGGACAGGTCATGCCTTCAATCTTTAAAAGGTGGGTGCTCATGGTGGATTCCTGGTCAGTTTATTTGGCTGAAACCATACACTCCGTACTTGGCTACGGAGTCAAGGCCTTTGGTCTGTGTCCATGTCACCTGGTATTGCGAATTCTGGCGGCAGGGTAAGGAGTAGCCGGACTGAGATTGGCCGTGAATTGCGCCCATGGCCACTGACAGACTTTTTTTGTCCTCTCCTGAGACAAGATCTGTATCTTATAATGGGGTTTTCAAAAAGGAGGGCATATGCTAGAGATCATCCAGATTCCAGTCCTCAGTGACAATTATGTCTATTTATTGCACGAAACGGCGTCGGGACTGACGGCGGCCGTTGATCCGGCAGTGCCAGAGCCCGTATTGGCCGAATTGGAAAGCCGGGAGTGGCGCTTGACCCATATTTTCAACACGCATCATCATTGGGATCATATAGGCGCTAACGAAGCGCTCAAATCCAGAACCGGCTGCCAGGTAGTGGGATTTCGTGGCGATAGCCGGCGGATTCCCGGTATCGATCACCTGGTCAATGAAGGGATGGCCATTGAATTCGGGGCGAGTTTGGGACGGGTTCTTGAAGTGCCAGGACACACCCGGGGGCATATTGCTTATTGGTTTGAAGCCAGTGACGCGGTTTTTTGCGGAGATACCTTGTTCGCTTTGGGTTGTGGCCGTCTTTTCGAGGGAACCGCACAGCAAATGTGGAATTCGTTATGTAAGTTGAGAGCATTGCCAAAAGCCACTCGAGTTTATTGCGCCCACGAATATACCCTCAGCAATGCCCGTTTTGCCTTGAGCCTCGAGCCTGATTATCCTCCTTTATTAAACAGGGCAAAGCAAGTAGAGGCGTTACGTCGGGAGGGAAAGCCAACCGTACCTTCGACAATGGGAGAAGAAACCCTTACCAATCCTTTTTTACGGGCCGATGATCCGCAATTGCAGAGGCGTTTGGGGATGAAGGGTGAACCCGCGGTAGCGGTTTTTGCCGAGCTGAGGCATAGGAAGGATCGTTTTCGCGGCTGATGGCGCAAATATTGACCACTATTTCCGGAGGGCAGCCCGAGGTGGACCGGGCTGCCTTGGATGTAGCTTTATTGCTGGGCGTGCCGGGTGGTGGAGAATGCGTTTAACGCATTCCATAGACGACAATGGTTTTACCTTGGGCTTTTAGCAGACCTTCGGCTTCCAAGGTTTTCAATACTCTACCGGCCATTTCCCGGGAACAACCCACGATTCGGCCGATTTCCTGACGGGTAATGCGGATTTGCATGCCGTCGGGGTGGGTCATGGCATCGGGTTCCTTGCATAGATCCATCAACGTCCGGGCGATGCGGCCGGTGACATCCAGGAACGCCAGATGACCTACCTTGCGGCTGGTTTGCAGTAAACGGCGCGACACTTGCCTGCCGAGAGTGCGTAACAGTTCATTGGCGTAAGGCGCTAGTTCGCCTTCCAACACTTGTTCTAAACGTTTATAACTTATTTCCGCAAGTTTGCAGGGTTCTTTGGTCCGGACCGTGACGGCGCGGGTGTTTTCCCCCAAAAAAACACCCACTTCGCCGATGAACTCCCCCTTATTGAGATAGCCTAAAACCATTTCTCGGCCGCTTTCTTCTTGAATACTCACGGAAACCGAGCCTTCCATGATGTAGTACAGGGTATTGCCCGGATCGCCGGGTTGAATCACAAGCGCTTTTGAACGGTATTGGCGCCGTCGGCAGCAATTGAGAAATGCTTCGATAAAATCTTGATTTTCGACAATGGGTTCGATGGTTTGAAGCATGAGTGGCCTGAGAATAACTTGTTCCTAATTAAGTCTAGGAGAGTTTCAGTGATTGTAAAGGCTCCTTTGTAGCTTACTCACCACCTATCCCT
>JALSQY010000113.1 GCA_026985035.1 Methylothermaceae bacterium | reverse complement strand
CCTCTTTTTTTGGCCTGTCCCGGTGCTGCCCAATCATCGGCGGATGCGGGAAAGGCAGCTGCCAGGCAGACACCTGACAAACCGGCCGGTCCTTGCGCTGCCATTGCCGGGCAGATCGGAGATTGTAATGACGCCGGGCGGCGCAAGCGTTTTCGTCCCTTGCCAAGACTCCAGGCATTGGCACCCGGGACGGCGGTGGATCTCGGGGCGTATGACTGCATGACCAGACAAGTGGATGCCGACCGCTTCCATTGTCTTACCATCACCGATTACAGCCGTTTCAATTATGACCCCTATCACCACCGCCTCTTGCTGTTTGGTGGCGGTCACGCGGCAACTGGCGAAACCAGCGTCGATGTTTTGGATCTGACATACAATGCCTTGCGGTGGCGCTATCTCTATCCGTCGATGACTTGTGATGAAGTGGCCCAGGGCGACCTTGACCCCAGAGGCTTTCACCGGAAAACCGGTCATCCGGTGGCCAGGCATACTTATGACATGAGCGTTATCGCGAAGGTCAAAGGCCAACCTCATCTGCTTTTACTAAGCACCCAGGGTGGCGGGGGACATTGTCATCCCTACCATGCCGCTATTCAATCGGTGGCGCGCCTGCCCTTGCAAGGAAAAGCCAACCACTGGCGCTATGGCCGTGACTGGGGCAGGCGGTTGCCTTGGTACATGGCGGCGGCGGCCGAATACGATCCCGTCTCTGGCATGGTGATCGTCGTTGGACCAAATGCGTCGGCCGGAGAAGGTGGCATGTGGGTTTATGATCCGGGGGCGGACGAGATTATCGCTTTTGTGCCCATGAAAGTGCTTGGAAGGGCCGAGGGGATAGAAAACAACCTGGTTTATTATCCGCCGACACAATCCATGTACCTGTTTGAAAAAGGGAAGAAGCCAAGCCGCGAAGGGGAACCTCCAAGCCCGGTCACGGTACGTCAGCTGGTACTGAATCGCAAATTTTGGCGTTTATCAACCCTCAAGCGGATTAAGGCAAGCGGGGCTGCTCCCTTGCAAGCCAGACAAACCGGTTTTGCATATAACCCCGATACCGGCCGTTTTGGAGGCGCTGTGACAGACCAGACCTTCTACACCTTCGATCCCAGAAACAACCGGTGGCAAAGTTTTCCAATCCGGTTGAATTCTTCCGTGAAGGCGCCGCTGGGTGATCTGGCTGCGGCAGCACTGGATTATGACCCTGTGAATAAAGTCTATATTTTTATGGCAACGCGCCATAAAGGTCTGGATAAGCGGGTGTGGGCCTACCGGCCGATGCAATAAATTCAGGGGAATAGTGGCGCGGTATGCGTGCTATCCCCGGTTCCGGTAAAAAAACAGCAAACGGCCGGTCAGATGGGCAAGCCGGTCGAGCCAGCTATAGTTGACCGGGGGTTCCGCAGTGGCAAGGGCGGTGCTGTTTTGCTGTAGGGCGCGGATTTCTTCCAGTTGTGCTTCCAGGGAAGCGATGACTTGATCCTTGTCCCGCAGTTTGCCGGCAGCTTCGTGCCTGATGTCGTTGAGGAGTTTTTCGTAGCCGTCGATTTCCTTGTCGCGCATTTGTACCCTTTCCCGCTGGGCTTGGAGGCGGGATTCCGACAGTTCTTTCTGAATTTGCCGCTCGCTGTCTTGCAGGGCTTTCAAATGGGCGGCTTTTTCTGATTGTAATTTCAGCTCCACTTCCCGGCGTTTTCGAGCTCGTATGATTTTCCGTTCGAGTTCCATCTCTTCAAGCCGGGTCTGATGAATGAGCTTTTGCTGATGCAGCTTTGCTTCCAGTTTTTGCTGTTGGGCATTGTATTCATATTGGGCTTGCAATTGATTTTTCTCATGCAGTGCCTGTTCGGATTGCTTTTGGCAGGCGTTATCCAGGGACAGTCGGAATTGCTCCAGCTCTTGCTTTAGTTTTTCCTCGTGCCGACGTCGGAGTTCACGCTGCGAGCTTTGTTCAAATTCCAATTGCCGCTGCAGTATTTTCAAATAAGCCTCTTGATAAACAAACCCTTCCTTTTCTTCGCCCTGGAGATCTTTGAAGCGGGGTTTCAATTGGCAGTGGGTGCGGCACTGGATATGATGGATGGCCAAGGTTTCATTGATTGCGGTGGCAATTCGCATTTCAGCATCGGTAAGGCCTGTGCCGAGCCAGTGCCCATCTTGCAAGTCAATGATTTCCCCTTCTACCGCATCCACAATCAGGGTTTCCATTTGCGAGCGGATATAGTTGTTCACGTTAGGCAATGATTCAGGGTTGTTTTCCACGTAACGCAAAGTGGCTTGAAAACGGATTTTCAGGTTGATTTCCAGGGAACACAGGCCGCCATGGAGGCTCGCCTGGGTGACGAGCGGCCAGGTTTCAACGGGCAGGGGATAGAGTTTGTGATAAAAGCGTGGTTGGAATCCCGGTGGCCGAAGGCGCAGACGCTGAAACACCCGCAATTGGGTATGTACCAAGCAGCGGCCCGCCTCAAAGCCAGGTTCCCAAACCTCTCCATGGTTGGGTTGTTCCAATTTGAGCAGGAACCAGTCATCCATGGCTTTGCTCGGTTGTTTTAGGGGTTTCTGATTTGGTGTCAGTGGCGTGGGGCTTTTGTGCCGCCTTGAGATGGTCGCTCATTTGTTCGGCCATCAGAGAATACAGTCCTGGGGAAAATTCCACCGTGCGCTTGTCCACTTTGCGCAGAAGGCCGCGCTTTAAGAGCAAGCCCACGGCAAATAATCGGGGCCAGTCCGAATAGCGGCGGGCCCGTTCCAGTTCGGATTTTTCGATGACCAATTCCAATTCATCGTTTTCGTTGATGCGGTAGTCGTGGAAGTGGCTGAGGAGTTTCAAGGAAAGCTCCTGTTCATCCTTGCTCAAGGGCGCGGGGGCGCTCAACTCCAAGCGGTAGGACAACAAAACGGTGAACAGATCCACCATTGCCGCGCACAGAAAAGCAAACAAGGAAAAGTTGTGCCACATGGCAAAGGACGGGCGGATTTTTTCCGTCAATTGGGCATGAGTGCTAATGGAAGGTTCGGGCAACGGCTCTCCGCCAAATTCCGTGCTGACGCGGTTGATATGCAAATGCACTTGTTGAAGTGCTTCGAGTACGGCCTGATATTGCTTTTGTGCCACTGTCGCGCCATCGAGACGGTTCAGAGCGGTTTGCAGGGAGTTGATTTTGTTGTCCAATGGGGCCAGTTTTTGCCCCAATTCATCGAGCGTGGTTTGCTGCTGTTGGACGATTTCATTGTAATGTCGCCAAAATGGCCCCTTGCCGACTTTGCCCCGGTAGCGGGGAGAAATTTCCGGATGGGTGCCAAAATAGGCGGCTTGAGCATTGTCTTCGGCTTCCGCCAATAAGGATTGCTGATGTTGAATCAGCGCGGCTTTGGCGCTTTGTACCTTTTCCAGATAGGCTTGAATTTTTTCACGGACGGATTCCAGCCTGCCGATATAAATAGCCTCTTGATTGGCGACTTCATAAAATTTGAAGTAAGAAAAAGAAATCGAAGCAGCCAGGCTGATTGCCAAGGAAGCTGCGACACTCAAAAAACGCCCGCGATTGGCCTTCCAGCGGATAGAGGCCAATTCCAGCGAGCAAATGACAATGATGGATTGAATGGCGACGGTGATAATCAGCGCTATCCAGGGCGTAATGAAATGGGACATCCCATAATAGGTGGTAAATCCCGATGCCAGACTCAGGAGCAAAACGATGGGAATGGTCCAGATTCGAAGCAGGCTAACGAAAAGGGTTTGGGTTTGGTCGATTTTCTGAGCAAGCCATCCGGTCATAGAGGGATTTTCGAGATCTTCGGGCTGTTCGACAAACTTGATGGATGAGTGGCGTTTTTAAACTACCAGGAGACAGTGTCTGCATCAATAAGTGGTCATTTTAACAGAACGGGAGAAATATCATGGGAAGAATCTCTGAAACAGCAGGGCGATCGCATGAACCGACTTATCTCCACTCTCCCAGGGAGAGAGGGGCTTCAATATCATGCAAAGTCCAGTATGAACGGGAAAAACGGGAGTCATGGGATTGCCCGGTTGCGCACTGCGGCGCCCCCCTTTCCGAAATTTTTTCCATGATAAAATACACTGAGATCAAATCATTGCGTTGCTCCTGTGTCAGTCATCGAACTCTACGAAAAACTTTCTTCCGCGCCCGACGACAAGACCCGCGCGCGGATTATCGCCGAGGCATTTGAAACCCTGGAGGAACGGTATCCTCAATTATCCGACGTCGCCACCCGTCAGAACCTGCGGGAAACCGAACTGCGCCTGCTCAAGG
>JALSQY010000112.1 GCA_026985035.1 Methylothermaceae bacterium | reverse complement strand
CCACCTGCGCCGCAACAGCGCCGAACTCATCCGCAACCTCAACACCGAGGCGATGCAACTCTCCCAACAGGTGTTCACGCCCCTCATCGACATGTTGAGCCAGGGCATCATCATCCTGGCCGTGCTCGTGGCCCTGGTCTTCTATGTCCCCCCCACCCCACTCCTCATCCTGCTGAGCACGCTGGGACTGGCCGCCGCCGCCGTCCATTGGCAGCATCGCCGCATGAAGAACGCCGGGACCGCCGCCCAACACCACCGTGGACAGCTCATCCAAACCGCCACCGAAGGCCTCGGCGGCGTCAAGGAACTCAAGCTACTCGGTCGCCAGGAATATTTCATCGAACGCTTCGATCATCATTTCCGCAAACTCATGGACCGGGAACGCTTCAATCAGGTGGTGGCCCGGTTTGCCTACGACTGGCTCGAGTTGGCGGCCGTCCTCAGTCTCCTGGAAGTCGTGGTGCTCTTGTTCCACAGCGGCAAGACCCCCGCGCAAGTCCTGCAGATCGCCACCGTGTGTACCGTGGCCCTGGCCCGCATCAAGGGCGCGCTGTCCCGGTATCTACACAATTTCTCGTTTTTCCAACATCACCGTGCCTCTCTGGAAGCCATCCAGGGCGATCTTGAAACCCTAGCCATGGAAGACCAATCCACCCCGGTACCGGCGCCTTGCCCGTTCCATGAACACATCCGCCTGGAGCGCGTCTCGTTCCGTTATCCCCACACCGACCAGGACGTCCTGCGTCAGATCGATCTGACGATACGCAAGGGTGAGGCCCTCGGCTTCGTGGGCAAATCCGGCTCGGGCAAGTCCACCCTCATCGACCTCATCGTTGGATTGCTCGATCCCACCACTGGCACGATTTTCATCGACGAGACCCCCTTGCCCGCCTGTCGGCGCGCGTGGCAGCGCCGCATCGGTTACGTGCCACAGATGATCCATCTCATCGACGGCACCCTACGCGAGAACATCGCCCTAGGCCTGGCCCCTGAGGACATCGACGAAGACGCGCTGCAACGCGCCGCCACCCAGGCCCAGCTCGACGAACTCATCGGCGGGCTCCCGAAAGGACTCGAGACCGTCATCGGCGAGCGCGGCATCCGGCTCTCCGGGGGCCAGCGCCAGCGTATCGCCATCGCCCGAGCGCTGTATCACGACCCGGAAATCATCGTCTTCGACGAAGCCACCTCCGCCCTCGACCGCGGCACCGAAGCCGAGGTCATCCGGGCCGTGGAGCGGCTCAAGGGGGATCGGACGGTGCTGATGATCGCCCACCGAATCTCCACGCTGGATGGCTGCGACCGGATCCTGAAACTCTCCGCGGGCCGGCTCCACCCCTGGACCCCAGCAACAGGCCCGCGCGATCCCGTCGCTATCACCCCGGCACACGCACACCCGATGGGCTGAATCCTCTCACTGAGGCGTGAGTACAACGCATATGCTAAACGGCAGCTCTATCCTGATCACGGGCGGCACCGGATCCTTCGGGCACGCGTTCGTGCCCATGACCCTGAAAAAGGGTGCACCCCGCCGCCTGATCATTTACTCCCGCGACGAAATGAAACAGTGGGAGATGGCCAAGCATTACGGCGATGATCCCCGCGTTCGCTTCTTCCTCGGGGATGTGCGAGACAAGGATCGGCTCCGCCGCGCCCTGGACGGCGTCGATTATGTGGTGCATGCCGCCGCCACCAAGATCGTTCCCCTCGCCGAATACAATCCCTTCGAATGCGTGAAGACCAATGTCCTGGGCGCCATGAATATGATCGATGCCTGCATCGACCAAGGCGTCAAGCGCGTGGTGGCCCTGGCCCTCCTCGGCCCGGCGCTGGCATATGCGGCGGCAGCCGGTTTGGTGCTGTTCCTGGCGGCTCCTCTGATTCCCCGGTGGCTGGGAGATTCTTATGAAGGGACAGTGCCGGTGGTGCAATGGCTGGCTTGGTTGCCGCTGGCTACCTTCCCGCGATTGCTGATGCAGTCGGTGCTCGCCAGGAATGACCTGCAGATAATGGGGATGATGATCGTGTCGTTGGGTGCTTTGGCGAATATTGGTCTGAACATATTGTGGATCCCGATTTGGGGATGGCAGGGGGCGATTATGGCGACGTATGTAGCGGAACTGGTCATGGTTGTAGTGATATTGAGTACGCGACGGTTGAGCAGCGCAAATGAGAAATAACTCCGAATTCTATGTACGGTACCGAGGTTTTCGTTCTTTCCTTGCAAAAAGAGGAGGACGTGTCGCTTTACCGGATGATCTGGATCGTTTGAAGCGCGACCGATTGCCACCATGGATCGATGAAGTGGAAAAAGATGCCCGGATACTCGATGCTGGTTGTGCAGAAGGTTATTTGCTTGAGGCATTGGCGAGGGTTGATTATGAAAATCTGACGGGAATCGACTTGTCGGCGGATATTCTGACGCAGGCTCGTCACAGGTTGCCAAGTACGGTAAGGCTGCTTGAGGCGAATGTATTGGAATGGATAGCTCAATGCCCAGAAAGCTCTTTCGACGTGATCTTTTTCAATCAAGTATTGGAGCATTTGCATAAGGATGATGTTGTCCGGCTGTTGAAGGAATTTCATCGGGTATTGTCTCCTGGTGGCCGCCTGAGTATCAGTGTCCCTAATATGGCCAGCCTGATAGGCAGTTTTACTATGGCGATCGATTTTACGCATGTGACACATTTTACCGAGTGTTCTCTTGTTCAGGTTTTGGAGTTGAGCGGTTTTTCGCTCGATAAAATAAATTTTGTTTCTCAGGCTCCCCGTCTTTTTTGGTCCTGGAGAGCTCCGCATTTGGCTTTTTTCCGCCTGCTGAACAGGGGGCGGTGGCGGCTCAACTACATGTTGCACTGGTTCCTATATTACGTTTTGTTGGATTTTCCTTATGCGACCGTGTTTGATCCGAGTCTGGTGGTGGTTGCTAGGAAATGAGTGATAAGGTTAACAATAACATCGCTTTATTAATTCCAAATCTGGCCTGTGGTGGTGCAGAGAGAGTAATGCTGACCTTGGCTCACGGGTTTTTGAGCTGTGGATATCAAGTCAATTTGTTGCTTTTGCGTCGTGAAGGAGAGCTGCTGGAATTGGTTCCTCCTGAGGTGAACCTTGTCGTTTTCAATGCCCGTAAACCACGTCAGGTAATTCTACCATTGGCATATTGGTTGCGGAAATACCGCCCCGCCGTTTTGTTGTCTTCTCTCTCTCAGCTTGCCTGGGTATCAAGTCTGGCCTGTCGTTTTTCTGGAGTTGACATTCGCCTTGTATGTCGAGAGGAAAATACGCTAACCAGCGTATTGAAAAACATGAATTCATTGTCCGCTGATTTAAGGTTGTGGCTTTTGCGTAGTTTTTGTGGTGAGGCTGAATTCGTTTGTGTGTCTGATGGGGCTGCCACAGATCTGAAGAAAAATATTAGGCGTGCTAATGCGGTCGTATATAGTATTCCGAACCCGGTCATTGATGAACAATTTTACCAGCGAGCGAAAATAAAAGTGGAACATACTTGGTTTTATGAAGAGGGTATTAAGGTGATACTTGCTGTTGGGCGTCTCCACATACAAAAAGGTTTTGACGTTTTGCTCAAAGCTTTTTCCAAGGTTTATTCAAATCGTCAGGATGTGCGCCTCTTGATTATGGGGGAAGGTCCAGATCGTGCATTTCTGGAACAGCAGCGTGACAAATTGGGGCTTCGGGAAGTGGTGGATATGCCTGGATTTGTTGCCAATCCTTTGCCTTATATGACTAATGCTGATTTATTCGTATTTTCATCCCGCTGGGAAGGGTTGGGTAACGCATTGATTGAGGCATTAGCGTGTGGTGTTAAGGTCGTAGCCACAGATTGTCCCAATGGCCCCCGAGAGATTCTGGAAAATGGCCGTTACGGTGAATTAGTTCCTCCCGACGATCCGGAAGCTCTAGCTGTAGCCATGATGAGGGCATTGAGGACACGAAAATCACTTTCCGTGTCTTTTCGATGGTTAGAGCGGTATAGCGTAAAGCAAGTTGTATCTAGGCATTTGGAGGTAATGGGTCTTAAATAATCAGGTTTTTCCATCAAGGTGATCGAATGAAAATCCTGGTCGTATCCGATCTTCCTCATTTTGTTACGGGCGGCGCCGAAATGCAGGCGGCGCGTTTAATCGAAGGTTGGCTGGATCGGGGACATGAGGTGATTTGCCTTGGGCGAAGCATGGGCAAAGGTCCGGTTAGAATCGGGCGCCATGAGGTGACGGTGCATAGGATCGTCACCGTTACCCGTTGGGGGCGATGGGTAC
>JALSQY010000111.1 GCA_026985035.1 Methylothermaceae bacterium | reverse complement strand
TTCAATGGGATGGCTTTGCCCGTTTCGATCCGCTTGGAAATTTGTAAAAGAAGGCCGCTATTTTGAAGTCCTTTGATGGCCACAAGCAGCAAAAATAAAATAAGTAAAACCTGATATTCTTTTGGAGAATAAACGGGAAAATGCCCGATAAAAACCGACATCGAAAGAAAGCTGGCAGCAGAGGCCACAAGCAGCCATTCCTTCAGAAGGAAATCAACCAATGGGTGTTGTAATTTGAGGGCGTTTCCCACGAGAGCTAATCCATATCACAATGTCCTGGTTACTCTCCCTTAGGTTCCGTGTCTTCTATTGCCGCGTCCTGGCGTTCCGCCTCTTTCCACACAGCGTTGGAAAGCCGGCAAGTGGTTCTCCTTCGAGGCCCGCTGCAATTCCCGCAACACCCCCTGAACCTCGGGAAAGTCATTGCTCTGCTCCAACAATCGCGCATACATTTCCATGTTTTCGATTTCTGCCTCCACGCCCTGTTGACACGCCTCCAGCAATGAAGAAGGTGCCTGGACCCGTGATGGCCAGTCATCTGGGGGAACTGGCAGACCATACAGTTCGAACAATGGCAGCAATGCCTGTATATGGCGGTTTTCGGCCGCCACGATGTTGCTGAACGGCCTGACCTCACCGAATTTTTCGATCACTTTCTGATACAAGGCGCGGGCCTTGTATTCATCCTGGATGGCTTCGTTGAGGATGGATGCGAGTTTTTCATTCATGATTCTCTCCGGCAGTTGATCGTGTGAGTTTATTTGGAACCGGATGTCAGGGTCTTGTCTGCTGACAGGCAAGTCATTGTCACCGGCGGTTTGGTGGATTCAACCCCGGCTTCCGGTGGATTCCACCGTCGGATGGCGCCATCCATCCATTGGAACAAGGGGCTGGCAAACGAGGTTTCGATGTGTTCGAAATAAATCCTGGCGGCATTGACCACCACGAAAACCGAACTGACATGATGAAGCATGGCCGCAAATATGGGGTTGAGGAAACCCACCGTGGCAAGCCCCAGTCCGACGGCATTGAACCCCATGGCCCAGGTGTAGTTTTCCCGGATGATATCGATCATCTTGTGGCTGAGCCCCAAAATGGCGAGCAGATCCCGGGCATCCTGTTTCAGGATCACAACATCGGCGGATAAGATGGCCAGGTTCACGTTCTTATGTCCTCCAATGGCGATGCCAACATTCGCTGCGGCCAGAGCTGGCGCATCATTGACGCCGTCACCGACCATCGCCACCTTGCCTGACGCTTGGTATTTCCTGACCAAGGTCACTTTTTCGGCAGGCGTGCAATTGAAAACACACTCGTCGGCACGAATATAGTCGGCAACCCTTCTCGCCTCCCGTTCCTCGTTGTCTCCGGTGGCGAGAATCACTCTTTGGATGCCGTGAGCATGGATCATGTCAGCCAGATTTTTCATTTCCGACCAGATGATGTCGCGGATGATGATGGCACCCCTGATCCTGCCTTCCAGTGCGATCCAGATCGCCCTGCCGCTATAGGCAATCTCCTTCGGTATCGTTATGCCATGCTGAACCAGGGTATCCTCACTTCCCATCAGCACTTCCTGCTTCCCAACCTGGCCCCTGATGCCACGACCGGGCAGATCCTCGGCATGTTCCACGGGGGAAAATCCGTCGATGCCCTTCTCTTTGGCAAATCGTACAATGGAGCGGGCGATCGGGTGGTCAAAGCGGACTTCCAATGACGCTGCCAGCTTCAACAGCTCAGTCTCAGGAACACCCAAGGCGATGATCTGGCTGACCTCCGGCTCGGCGGAAGTCACCGTTCCTGTTTTGTCCAGGATCATGGTATCGACTTCATGAAGTGTTTCCAGCGGCTCACCGCCTCTGGCCAGAATGTTTTCCCGGGCAAGACGGCCGATGGTGGCTGCAAATGCCGTAGGTGTCGCCAGTGCCCAGGCGCATGGGCAGGTAACCGCCAGCGCCGTGGCCATCAGGTGCAGGTCCCCGGTGACGAAAAGCAGCAGAAAGGCATAGCCGGTGACTGAGAGCAATAACCATTGCACCGTCCTGTCGGCGCGCTGTTGCAATTCTGATTTCTTTTCCAGGCTGGCCTTGATTTCCCTGCTGATCACGCTGAGAAATGCCTCGTCGCCGTCCTTATCCGCCTTGATCAATATCGGGGCGGACAAATTCAACGTGCCCGACACCACAAGGTCTCCCGGACCTTTGGTCACGGGGAAGGGTTCTCCGGTCACGAATGATTCATCAATCGAGGTTTTGTTGTCCTCGATCACGCCATCCACAGGTATCATCGTGCCCTTGGGCACCAGAACGCGTTCTCCCTGATGAACTTCGGAGATGGCGACTTCTTTGACCTGACCGTCTTTCATCACCTGTGCGGTCTGTTCACCCCGTTCGATCAGGCTTTCAATCTTCTCACGGTTCTTTCTGATGATGGTGAAGGAGATGAATAATCCCAGGCCGATGAACCAGGCCACCATCGCACCGCTCAAGGGCTCACCATCGATGAGCGTCACGATCATGACCAGAACAATGAGCAGCTCGGCTGAAACTTTGCGCATGAGCAAGGCTTTCTTCAAAAAAGCCTCCAGATACAGGCCCAGGCAGAACAGATAGAAAGGCAGCCCCAGCCAATAGAAAACGGGTTGGTCGAATAACGCATCGATAGCGAAAAAAACGACCGGGATGGCTGCGGCAATCACCCGTAGCAACATGACGTCATGGCGGGGACTGAATTTCAGAATTTCGGCATCAAAGCGATCGAAGTAGGGTTTCAATGGTGAAGTTTGCATGGTTATACTCCCTCGGGGGTTGCTGCCAAGTTGGGGCGATCTTTTGACTTACTCCACTAAAAAATCCCGCATCATTCCCAAATCCTCATGCTCGAGATTGTGGCAGTGATACATGAAGCGGCCTTTGAAATCATCAAACCGTTTCAGCAGCGTCACTTTTTCCCCCGGCATGACCAGCACCGTGTCCTTCCAGCCACTGTCCATCAGTCCGGCGCTGACTGTCTCGTAGGCATTCCCAAAGCGGTGATTGAGCGAACGCTTTATGATTTGGAATGGTTCGCCATGAATATGCATGGGATGAGGCATCATCATCCCGTGTCCTTCCCCAAATCCATTATCAAATTCGATGACCTGTAAAGTGTTGAGGGGGATGCGTTCCCATGGCGCCACATCATCCATCCCATAGGACAGCCCATTGAGCAGGGCCGACATCCGGCGCATGGACAGGGTGATGGTCCGGGGCTTAGTGGCATTGGTGGCGTCACCCAGTCGCAGGGGATTGATGGAGGAAAGCCTGGTCGGCAAATGACTGTCCCCGCTCTGATGACTGGTTTCCAATATTTGTTGCCATAAAGGCGGTATATACTCGAGAACGTGACTTTTCTCGATGCCTTTTGTGACCATGATAATTCCCAGGGTAATCACTAACACACCGGATAGCCGAAAAAAGTTGCGCATGACCCTGGCTGACAAAAAACTTGCGAACAAGCCAAACCCAAGCAAGGCTGGCAAGGTCCCGATGCCAAAAAGAAACATAATCTTAGCCCCTTCCCAAGGGTCGGCACTGCCGGCGGCCATCATATACATCGCTTGCAAGGGGCCACAGGCAAACATGAAGCCAGTGAAGAAACCGATCAGAAAGGGATGACGCGTTTGACGTCGAACAGGTGCCAGGGTTTTCTCCAAAATTTCGGGTTGGCGGATCATCAAGCGCCGGAACCAGGCAATCACTCCAAGCATGCTGAGGCCAAAACCGACTAGAAAAAGGCCAGCAATGATTGCAGTCATGCCGCGAATAAAAGGGGTGAAGCTGACCAATGCCCCCAAGGTTCCAAACAAAGCGCCAAACAATGTGTAGGAAAGGGTTTTTCCCAGCCCATAGAAGAAATGAGCCAGATAAGGGGAGCGGCCAGATTCCAGGGCGGCCTGGGTATAGCTGAGGACGAAGCCGCCGCACATGCCGACACAGTGAAAACCGGTGATGAGTCCGACTGTTAAGACCAGCAGATCGCTTGCGCCAGGGCCCAGTTTAGGCAAGGCCAAGGCATGTCCATAATGACGTGCGGCATAGATTAACCCGGCGAGCACCAACAGACCCAGCAAGGAAAGCAGAAGCTTGAGAAATCTGCCGCCTGTTTTTTTCTTGCCAAGGCAGCACTGATAGCCTTTGGGTTCGAGGCTCTGGCAAATCTTTTCCAGAGAACAAGAAGCCGGATCATAGCGGATGGACATAGTGCCTTCAGCAAAGCTGGCATGGACTTCCCTGACACAGGGCATGGC
>JALSQY010000110.1 GCA_026985035.1 Methylothermaceae bacterium | reverse complement strand
GTTTGGTTGTGGGGATGAACCGGCGTCAGTAGTGGATAATGCAGGTGGCAAGTGTCCCTCGCCTAAGCCAGTTTTTTGGCAAATCCCCCTCAGTCCCCCTTTGTAAAGGGGGAAGTTTGGGTGCGGAGTTGAAGCTGGCCTTTGTAGGAGACTGCCGTGACCTTTAATCAGGAACACCTGTGGCCAAGCCTGGTGGAAGACTACCCTGACAAGCCTGTTGAGAGCTGGTGGTGGTATCTGGGCACCATCCGCGGGGGGAAGTTTGGGTGTAGGGTTGAACTTTTCTTTGTAAAGGGAATATTACCGCTGATTGCGGGTAATTTTCCCCTCTCTTGATTATTCTTTTGCCTTAACCTTAATCTGCATCAGAAAATATTCATAGATTTGATAATCGTTTTCATTTCGTTTCAAATTAGTTTTTCATGAATTAGATGTAATTAATACTCTATCTGTCTGATTCAAACAACCCTTTTGACGGGCAGATAATCCCCCTTGCCAAGCTGGGAGAAGATTATGAAAATGCGTCCCCTGCCCGTCTTTGTATTGTTTCTTTTGGCCGGTTGTGCGGCCATCCAGGATGAAGCCACTCAGGCAGATCGTGATGAATATTCGTTCCGGGCCGCCGACGAGGATTATTTCCGCGACATGGACCATGGCTTCACCAAGCGGCCTGAGGCAGTCGCCGCCGCGCTCGATCCATATATTCCCGGCATTTCCCCCGCCGATGCGGTGGCTGCCGTGGTACGCGGGCGCAACAACTGGATCGTATGGACCGGCGGCAACGACAGGCTATGGGACGAGCTAAACCGGGCCAGTGTCGGGGCTTTTGATTTACTCAAGGTGGTTTCCAATCATCCCAGTCTCAAATTCAACCGCGGCAACCGGTGGTCCTATCTCGGCCTGGTGAATGAACCCTGCTTCCAGAAACCAGACGGTCCGCGCCCAGACCGCTTTGGCCTGTGGCTCGACGAACGCGATCCCAGTTGCCCGCCCGATCCTTTCGAAAACGAGCGGAAATATCCCGGCGTCAAAACCGGCAGCCGGGGCAAAACCGTTCCGGTGGGCTCTTACTATGGTTATGCCACTGGCATTGTCGGCCTGCGGCTGTTTCCCAACCCCGATTTCGACGAAGCCGCCGCCAAGGCATGGGACCCCGAGCGTTATTATTCCGACCCTGCTTATTACAACCGCAAGGACTTGGTGCGCCCTTACCGGGTGGGTATGTCGTGCGGTTTCTGCCATGTGGGGCCCAACCCGGTCAATCCGCCCGAAGACTTCGAAAATCCCAAGTGGGAAAATCTGACTTCCAACCCCGGCGCCCAATATTTCTGGTGGGACCGGATCGCCATTTGGGAGGCGGATGAATCCAACTTTGTGTATCAGATTTTCATGACTTCGCGCCCGGGCGCTTTGGACACCTCTTTTGTTTCCACCGATTACATCAACAACCCCAGAACCATGAATGCGGTCTATAACCTGGGACCGCGCATGGCAATCGCCCGCCGGCTGGGCAAGGAAAAGCTCGGCGGCGGCGAGTTGCACAACAAACGTTTCAGCGATTACCCTGCCATCCCGGAAAACAGTCCCTTGCACCGGTTTTTCCACAAGCCTGATTCCGTCTTCACTCCCATGGTGCTCAAGGATGGCGCCGATTCCGTCGGCGCGCTGGGGGCTTTGAACCGGGTCTATGTCAACATCGGCCTGTTCAGCGAGGAATGGCTCCGCCACTTCCGTCCCTTTATCGGCGGCAAGCCCATCACCCCATTCAAAATCTCCGTGGCCGAGGAAAATTCCGCCTACTGGCGCGCAACCGAGCTGCAAACCCCGGATGTGGCCTTGTTCTTTCTTGCCAGTGCCCGGCCCGATCTGCTCCAAAACGCCCCGGACGGCAAACGATATCTGAACGATCCCCCTGGCCAAATCCAGCGCGGCAAGGTGGTATTCGCCGAAAATTGCGCCCGCTGCCACTCCAGCAAGCTACCGGCAAAAAGCTTTACCTTTTTCCCGGATAATGGCTGCAACGGCCCCAACTACCTGCAATGTTTCAAGCATTACTGGAACTGGACCAAAACCGGCGAATTCAAGCGGCAAATGCGCGCCATCGTCCTCCAGGACGACTTTCTCGATGACAATTATCTATCCAACGAGCTGCGCATCCCGATCACCCTGGTGGAAAGCAACGCTTGCAGCACCTTGGCCACCAATGCCATCCGTGACAACATCTGGAACGATTTCTCTTCCTCCTCCTACAAGGCACTGCCATCGGTGGGAGAGATTCTCGTTCATCACCCGGTCACCGGACAGCCTTACCGCTATGCCATGCCAGCCGGTGGGTTGGGTTATATCCGGGTGCCATCCCTGGTCAGCCTGTGGTCCCAGGCGCCTTTCCTGTTGAATAACACAGTCGGGGACTTCTGCTGGAAAGCGCCGCAAGCCCGGGCCTATGCCCACGCCCACGGAGAATCGTACGAAACCGATGCCTACTACCGCGGCGAATACACCTGCGACGGCACCACCAAGGACCGGATGAAAGCTTTCTACGATGGCATCGAAAAGCTGCTGTGGCCGGAAAAACGCGAAGGCGACCGCCAATATCTGACTCAATCTGGCAAGCTGCTGCCCGGCGTCATCGACCGCACTACCGCCACCAGTTATCTGCGGGTGCCGCCCGGCTTTGTCCCGGATTTCCTCAAGGTACTGCCCAGTTTCCGTGACGGTATCGAAATTGGCCCGATCCCCAAGGACACGCCGGTCAACTTGCTCGCCAACCTGGATCTGGAAAACAAAAAGGGCGTCCTCCGACTCTTGCCCAAGCTGGTGAAAGCGCTCAAATCGTTGCCTCCCAACGCCAGCGATGAACAAGCCAAAGCGGCATTTTCGCCCTTGGTGAATGAAATGCTCACCCTCAACAAATGCCCTGACTTCATCGTCAATCGCGGCCACTATTTCGGCACCGGGTATCTGCCCGGCGAAAGCGGCCTGAGTGATGAGGATAAAAGAGCACTCATTGCTTTCCTTAAAACCCTGTGACGGAGAACGATGATGAAACGCTGTTGGTTGTTGGGTCTGATGATTGGGGTCATGGCGCTTTCCGGCTGTGCCATGTATTCCCATACCAATATCAAAGGCGTTACGGGGGAAGCCGTGGCCGGCAAAGCCACCTTCGCTATCCACCGGCCCCGGGGGCAATCCAAGGATACTTTGGTCATCCTGGCCCTGTCCGGCGGGGGCAGCCGGGCGGCTTACTGGTCCGGCAACGTGATGTTGGCCTTGGAAGACGTGTTCGCCCAGGAAGGTTGGAACTTGCTCCATGAAGTGGACGCCATTTCATCGGTATCCGGCGGCTCCCTGCCGGCGGCCTACTACGCCATCACCGGTGACAGCGAGGAGGAAGCCAGCAAGCTGCCATCCAAGCGGGTCTGGAACCGGGACACGGTACACACCTTGATGCGCCGCAATTACCGCCTCCGCTGGGTGGGAAGCTGGTTCTTGCCGGTGAATATTGCCAGGTTCTGGTTCACCGCCTACGACCGTTCCGACATCATGGCCCAGACCTTCGCCGACAATCTCTATGACCAGCCCATGATGGGCCGGGATCTGCGTTTCCGCGACATCAATCCCAACCGGCCCAACCTGATTATCAATGCCACCGACGGCACCGCCGACCATTTCGGCCAGCCCTTCACTTTCACCACGGAACAGTTCCAGCGGCTGGACTCGGATTTGGCGGACTACAAGATCGCCCGAGCGGTAATGGCATCGGCCGCCTTTCCCGGCGCTTTCAACTATATGACCTTGAGGGATTACAGCACCGACGGTCACTACTACCACGTGTTCGACGGCGGCAATTACGACAACTTGGGGCTGTTGAGCGCCCTCCTGGTGCTGGAAACCAACCGTGACCGCTTCGACCGCTTCGTGGTTATCCTGGTGGATGCCTACGTGCCTGGCGGCGGGGTCGATCACGACCGCTATGATGGCCGTGGGGTTTTGGATTTCGGCGTCGATCTCAATTTCCTGGACAGCTTCGATTCCTTGCTCGCCGTCAACCGTGCCCGGATTCTCGATATCTTCACCAACTATCTGGAGCAAACCTTCGGCGACCGGAGCCTCTTTTATCACCTCGTTTTCGACGATATCGGCGACGAAAACCTGCGCCAACGACTCCAGTCCATCAAAACCGACTTCAAAATCCAAGCAGAGGATGTCAATGCCATCAATCGCGCCACAGCCTCATTGATCGTTCCGGACAACGATTGCCTGCGGCAAATCAGAATTCTGTTGGCAGGCGGCCACTATCCGGATGG
>JALSQY010000109.1 GCA_026985035.1 Methylothermaceae bacterium | reverse complement strand
GATTCGCCGGTCCAGCAGGAATACCAGGTATCGATGCCATTGACCGGAGTCATCCAGGTTTCGTGGTAGTCGCCTATTGTTGGCTTATACCAATTAGCATATGGTGTCGAACTAAAATTGCTGACCACACTATTGGATTGTAGCGCTTGTCCATTCTCATTAATCCTGGCGCGGTAAAGGCGGTAATCAATATTATGGTTATCATCCCTTCGGTCATAAAAGGTAACGACAAGATTGCCATTGGCGTCGAAGTCCAAGGCGGGCATGAATTGGTCATTATGCCCGTTGTCATCATTAAGCTTGACCTTGTTGGTGCTTCCGTTATCCCATATGGAGGCATAATACACATCCGTATGTTGGCCACGTTCACCTGCCGGCCCACCATCAGGCGCCCTGACTACCGCTTCCGGATCGGGCGTGAACTCTGGCGCGTTGGCATTCATTTTCAGATCAAAGTCATCCGGCACCGGCGCGGCGCTGACGTTGGGCAACCCGGCCCAGGCAAGACAGCAGATGCCTAACTTCAGAATTGAGGGGGGGGAGGGGGTAAGAACTGTATTTTCATCACACACCTCCTGACAGGTGTCGTAAAGGGAAGAGAATGAACCGTCACGGAAAAATATCCATGACTCAAACCGGTTTTTATTAAAACAGGCAGCCGGTTGTCAAGCAGGAAAAGCTTGGGACAGGGTGGCAGAACCACCATTATTTTCTTATGGGAAACAAATATTATCCATACACCAGGCCAGAACCCGGATGTTTTCAGGTATTTGCCATGGATAGAACTCAATAACGGTATATTCTGATCCATCGATATTTTCCCGGCGCTCGACAGTGTTGACTTGGTACTGAAATGGCGCAACACTTATTCTGCGCATCGTTATCGGACGATACGCGCCACCATAAGCGAGTAGGCCGGGTTAGGCGTCAGCCGTAACCCGGCATGAGGCGTAACCTCACCCGAGAACAAACAAACCCCAATTGTCAGGTTACGCTTCGCTAACCTGACCTACTGCGGCGCATCGTTATCGGACGATACGCGCCATCATAAGCAATAGGCGTCCGATGAAAAAAGTCCCATTAAGCCGCCGCCGGTTTGGCAAGCTTGTATTCAAAGCCTGTACCACGCTGACTGTTTTTCTCAAAGGGTGTGGCTGGCCGGTTAAGAAATCCCCTGAAATTGCCTGCGGCGCGCCTTTGACCCCTGCCAACGGCGAAGCATACGATTACATCGTGGTCGGTTCCGGCGCCGGCGGCGGGCCGCTGGCGGCCAATCTGGCCCGCCTCGGCCACCGGGTGTTGTTGCTGGAAGCCGGAGAGGATGCCATTTCCGACCATTACCAAGTGCCTGTTTTCCACCCCCAGGCCAGTGAAGACCCGCAGATGCGCTGGGACTTCTTCGTTCGCCACTATTCCAGTATCGATCTGTCCCGTCTCGATCCCAAGTTTTCCCTCCGCCATGACGGCGTTTACTATCCCCGCTGCGCCGCCCTGGGAGGATGCACGGCCCACAACGCCCTGATTCTGATCTATCCCCACAACAGCGATTGGGACAGGATTGCCGCACTGACCGGCGACGATTCCTGGAACAGCCAGGCCATGCGCCGCTATTTCGAACGCCTGGAACGCTGCGGCTACCTGCCTGAACAACCTGCCAATCCCGCCCGGCACGGTTACCGGGGGTGGCTCCCCACCGCGATTCCGGGCAAGGACGTCCTGGTCCGGCTGGCCTGGAGCGCGGTCAAAGACAGACAATTACGCGGCGGGATTCTCAAGCCTGCTGTCCAGACGCTGCGCCCGGACATCCATTCTCCATTGGCATTGCTCAAAGCAGTCTTTCAGGATTTCAAACACCCCGACAGGATAGACCCCAACGACTGGCGGTACACATCGAATCACCGGGAAGGCATCACGCTGATGCCTCTGACCACGGAAAACGGCCGCCGCACCGGGCCCAGGGAGTATATCAAAGCAGTGCAAAAAGCCTGCGGCGACCGGCTCACGGTAAAACTCGACCGCCTGGTCAGCCGGGTGTTACTGGATTCGGAAAACCGGGCGGTAGGCGTCGAGGTCTGGCGGGGCCGCAAGCTCTATCTTGCCGACCGCAGCGCCGGCAAGCCGAAAAGGCCCGAAGCCATCGAAACCTATCGCGCCCGGCGGGAAGTCATTCTGGCCGGCGGGGCATTCAACACGCCCCAACTGTTGATGCTCTCCGGCATCGGCTCCCGGCAAGCATTGGAACGTCACGGCCTGCCACTGAAGGTTGATTTGCCAGGGGTCGGCGAAAACCTACAGGACCGTTACGAAGTCTCGGTGGTCACCGAAATGAAAGAAGACTTTTCTTTCCTGAAAGACGCCGCATTCAACGCATCCGACCCTTACTACCGGGAATGGCAACAAGGCAAGGGGCTTTATACAACGAATGGTTCTCTCATCAGCTTTTGCAAACGCTCCAGCCAGGGACTGACCGATCCGGATTTGTTTATTTTCGGCATGGCGGGAGATTTCCGGGGCTATTATTTGGAATACTCCAAAGATGCCATAGCCCGTAAAAACCTCTTCACCTGGGTGATTCTCAAGGCCCACACCCTCAACCGGGGAGGTACCGTCCGCCTCAAATCCACCGACCCCCGGACGCCAGCGGAAATCAATTTTCGTTATTTTGAGGAAGGCACCGACCCTCAAGGCAAGGACTTACAGGCCGTGGTGGAAGGCATTCGCTTCGTGCGCAAAATTACCAGGCAGGCCAAAACCCACATCCGACAAGAAATCGTCCCCGGAGAGAATATTCAAAGCGATGCGGAAATCGAAAGTTTCGTCAAAACCCACGCTTGGGGGCATCATGCTTCCTGCAGTTGCAAGATGGGGCCGGCCGACGATCCCATGGCGGTGGTGGATAGCCAATTCCGTGTCCACGGCACGAGGAATCTGAGAATTGTCGATGCCTCGGTATTCCCCCGCATTCCTGGCTTTTTCATTGTCAGTGCGATTTACATGATTGCCGAAAAAGCCACCGATGTGATTCACCAAGCGGCCTTAACCAGCGGTACGCGGATCTAGTAAACACTGGGGGCATCCTTGCCCCCCTGCCCGGTGATGCTCGATCACCAGGCTCTGATTTCCCTCCATGCTTGTTTGGCTCTTTGAATCAGCGGCCAGTTCTGTTTTTCGATCCAGGAGGCCAAGAGAATGACCGTGAAGCCGAGGATGGCAGACGACATCCAAGGTGCCTGGGTGTATAACCCGATCAAGCCCTTGAGATAGTCGATACTTCCCGCCATGATGCCAATCATGCCGGAAATCAGCGCCACCTTCTCCCGGCATTGAATGCCCGCCGCCGTCCACACCATGCCGGCCACCAACACCCCTGTGCCAGGCGCGTTTCCCCAGACAAGCGCCGCAATGGTCACCACCGCGGCCAAGTTTCGGTAAATGGCGCCAGTTTGGGTTTTGAAGGAAAGTGCCAGCCAAATCCATCCCGCCGGAACCATGAATGTGGCAATGGAACCGGAAAGCCAGGGAATCGTATCGATAACTTCCCCATAATCCAAAACCCAAGCGAGAAAGACGAAAGTCATGCCGGTAATCTCCCCCAGGAAGATTTGAGTCCGACTTTTCAGGTAATGGCGACAATCCCAAAGCAAAAAGAAAGACGCCAATCCCAGAACCGTGGCCATCGACACTGTGCCCGCTTGATACAAGCTCTGGCGGCCCGCTAGAACCAACAACGGCATGAACAGTAGCGCCCGGGCGGCCCGCCCTTCCCAGGTCTGCATGGTGAAATCGCCGCGCAGAACCAGCTCCTTTCCGCGAAGCAGGATAAACAAGCCAATCATCATCAAGGAAACCACAAAGGCTTCTCGTACCGGAATCCAGAGCGCCAGATTGCCAATCATAAACGCCCCCAACAACATTTTGGACCGCCGCCGTGCCAGGGTTGAAAAACCGGCATACCCTATCATCCCCAGGATGGTGGCGGTCAAGGTGAGATCAAGCAACACCCATGTTCCACGGACACCTGAAAACAACAGCCACCGGTAGGAGGTATCGGGGCCTGCGGCCGGATGGAGCCAACCTATCAGCATGGCTCCCACCTGGCTCGATTGGACAATGAGAAACAATACCGCCAGCCCGAAAAAGATTCTCGTTCCGGTGGTCTCGCGCAGGACATGGGCGCATAGCAGCCCGCCCGAAGCCAGGCTCAAGGTCAAGATCAACCCCAGCCAGTAGCGAAGCTGGGGACCCACATCGGCATAGCCCTGGAGCATGAAGCCAAGGGCGGAAAACAAAATCAGCAGGACCCCGGCC
>JALSQY010000108.1 GCA_026985035.1 Methylothermaceae bacterium | reverse complement strand
AACAGCTCAATGAGCTGCGCGTGCCCTTTGCCGCTGTTCGCCAGCCGGAACCGTTTGCCATCGGGCAGAAAGTAGCCGTCCAGATGGTCGCGTGAAACGTCTATCCCGAGGATGGCTGTTTGTGATATGTTTTTCATGCTCTCTTCCTTATGCTCCGCGGTCCTCAAAGGCCGCAATCAACTGTTCGAGACGATGAAGAGAGACGGTGCTGGCTCGCTAGAAAACGTGGTCACCTCAAGTCAGGGCCACAAGGCTCAGACGCCAAACACCGTCCCGATCCGGTTCTTCGCCAAGAACCGGATCGGGAGCACATTAGCAGATCAGAGATACATAAGCTAAGGAGATCATTGCTCTCGCAAACTCAGGTGGTGGCCATATATTCATTGGCTTTACAGATGATGAAGGGCAAGGACACCAGCCCATCGAGCCTGGGGAAAACGAAAAAACGGCATTTTCGCAGGATGCTATCGCCGCGATCGTTCATCGATATTGCACCCCAGCTATTCAATGCGGTGTCGAAATTTATCGTCAGACCAACGGCCAGATCGGCCATCCCGTGATATATGTTCCGCCTGCTGGGAGAGTTCCGCTGTTCCCCTCGCGGCAAAGCCCCGACAATCGAACTCTCACCAATGGGACCGTTTACGTCAGGCGCCCCGGCGGAAACAGTGAGCCCTGCAGGACACAAGACGACTGGGAACGCCTCTTGGAGCGATTGGTGTGGGTCAGCCCGCGCCGGAACGTTCAAAAGTGATGCAGGAGATTGGTATTGTGCTGTCGGGATGCCAAAATATCAGGAACCAGAAGAACCGGCAGAGTGAAGGATCAGGCAGCCCGCATTTTGGTAAGCCGTATGCTGTAAACCTAAATCACGCTTATGAAGAACTTGAAGCAATCCTCGAACAGGTTTCCGTTCGATTGGATATCGGATGTGTTGTGGAAAGCTTGGATCAAGCGGGACGATAAGTTAAGTGCATTTTGATAGATTTATCCGCAGTAAATTGAGCAACCTGTTAAGCCACTCAACACCAGAAAGCCCATCTTCTTGATACCTGTACGCACATCCTACTTGTTGCAAAAAGATATCTGCGGCCTTCGCGTCGAAACTCAACTCATTCAGCTTTTCCTCTAAGCAGGTAACAACTTTTTGCACATGCGCTATACTTTCGCCTTCGACAAACGATGCAATGACCTCTCCATCGTCGTCTCCATCAAGATCCCAATCTTGATGGAAATAACCTGCAATAAACTGTTCAACGGTGCCAAATTTCTCAATCATGGTGTCGGATATCCTGTAACGATGCGATAGCCTGTTGGCATTGATGCATCCCGTTGCAGAACAATACGAACATTGCTGGCTGGTACTGAGTAAGCGTCCGCCGCCTACTCCTCGGGATTATAATTCCACGGCATCAGTTCGTCCAGCCGGTTGATTTTGTGGTCGGCGATACGTTCCAGAACCCATGTGAGCCATGCCTGCGGATCAACCTTGTTCAGCTTGGCGGTTTCGATCAGGGTAAAGGCGATGGCCATGGAATTGCCGCCACGCTGTGATCCGGCAAGAACATCCAGTTCTTGCGCCCGATGGCGACGGGCTTCATGGCCCGTTCGGCTGTATTATTGTCCAATTCCAGAAAGCCGTTGTCGAGGTATGGTCGCGTTTTGGGCATGCGGCTCAGCGCATAGCGAATGGCTTTGGCCAAAGGTGATTTGCCGGATATTTTTGGCAGCTGGGCGTGCAGCCAGTCTTCCAGATCATCAAAGACGGGTTTTGCATTTTTCTGGCGCAGGGCAACGCGGGCTTCGGGAGATAGGCCGCGCGCCTGCTTTTCTACGCCATATATTTCTACGCCATATAATTGCGCAATCCGCTTGATGGCTTCTTCGGCGATGGCAGAACCTTGCGCGGTAAACACATCCACAAATTTGCGCCTGGTATGGGCCATGCAGGCCACCTCCGAGGCTTTGTCTTTGCCGAACACACCATTGAACCCGGCGTAGCCATCAGCATGCACCCAGCCTTGATAAGCGGATAAATGTTTGACCGGGCGCTCGCCTTTACGGTCGACTGTAAACTGGTACCAAACGCAGGGTGGCGACTGGCCGGACCATGGCCTCTCGTCCCGGACATAGGCCCAGATGCGGGCGGTTTTGGTCTTTTTGTTCCCCGGAGCCAACATCTTCAGTGGGGTGTCATCTGCAAACAATGTGGCCCCGTCTTTGGCCCGCTTGGCAATGGCCTCGGCCAGTGGTTCCAGCAGAGCGGTGGATTTCCCCACCCAATCCGCCATGGTCGAACGATCCAGATCGACACCCTCGCGGGCATAGATTTGGCTCTGGCGGTAAAGCGGCAGATGATCGGCAAACTTGCTGACCAAAACGTGCGCCAACAAACCTGGCCCGGGTCTGCCCCGTTCGATCGGACGCGGAGGCAATGGGGCCTGCGAGATTGCCTCGCAACGACGGCATGCCATGCGGGGGCGAATGATCTTGTTCACCACAAAGCGACCTGGGATGTATTCCAGCTCTTCGGTCACATCCTCGCCCAGTTTTGAAAGGTCGCCGCCGCATTCGGGGCAATCCTCACCAATCGACAAAACCTGCTCGATACGCCCCAGATGCTCCATTGCCTGGCAGGGCATGTTCACATGCCCGAGAAGGGGCAACGGCTTGCGTTTCGGCTTTTCCTTTGGCGCGGCGGGTTCAGTAGGTGGGGTTTGTTTTATCCTAGTGGTCGCTTGTGCAATCTCTTCATTCTCGGTGAACAATTGCAGTTGTTCCATGCCCTCGGATTTGGACCCGAAGCGGTGCCGCCTGGCCCCGTGCAACTCGTGCTGAAGTTGCTCAACCTTCATGGATAACGCCTTCAGCGCGCCGATATTTCTGCTGGTGCCGCAGGTGAAACTGCGAAAGCGGCTGGATCTGGCGCGGGATGCGGAGAGGGTTGCGGGATCGGTGCCGCGGTTGATTGTGAAAAAATGGAAGGAGAAGAAATAATTTATACAAGCGAAGAAAGCCGTCTCAGCAACGCTTCGTTTGCGTCCCACCACCGACACAAGGTCCGAGTCGTTAAAAGCGCTTTCTCGATTGCTCTTGCTTGGCTTTCAAATGATTGATCACAATCAACAAATGGAGTCTGCATCTGAAAGGCAATGGTGCCACGTGTCCCAACGCGACCAAGTGTGATCCCTGTTCCCTCTAACCCAGGTTCTTTGCGAATCCACTCCAGCGCCCAACCCCATTTCCGCACCATTAGCTTCACGTTCGCCTGCCGAAGTTGAAGAAACACAGATGGTGTCGGAAGGCCAGTGTGGCGGCGGAGTGACTTTGGCACGTCGAGGTGAACTGTGTAGGAGTCCTTGTTTCGATCCCTCATTTTCATTCGAATGTCCGGCGTGATCTCAGCCATTAGCGCTGAAATGTGATCAAAAAAGATGGTTCGCTCGTCGTCCGGATTGGTCACTGGAACAACAGCTTGGTCAATCGCAGTGCACAGAATCTCGTAGTTTGCGCCCGAAAAGTTGGGAAGCAGGGACTCGTATGATATCAGTTTGTCGAAGGTGTTTGTCTTGCCAGCCGAACGGAAGTAGGCGCGAGGCGCTAGAAGCACCGAATGCGCATCGAATCCGGAAGCTGATCGAGTATATCGATCGGCTTGATTCTCTCCCTTGCGCGTGAATGACCAGGCAGCACTAATCTTGTTCTCAATGAGCAGCCGTTGCCGAGACAAAATTACATCAAGGTCTATCGTTCCGCTGTCGGAATAGTGCGGGGCCTGCTGAGTAACGCTCGAAGCGCAACCGGCCCCTGTTATTCCTATTTGCCTTCGTACCGAATTGCAGAACGCCTCCGATGTCCGGAACGCAGTAGTAAAGATGGCGTCAGTTTTGCTCTCGCGAATCCGTTGATCGGAAAGTGAAAGATCACGTTTCATGTGAATGGCCCTCCTTTCACAACAGATAGCAGTTTTTCTTGGCAAGAATGGGACCTCGCCTTTATCCAACGGTAGCACAAATCTGATCGGGCCGAGATAATTTCTTGAAACAAAAAAACTTTCCCATCACCTGATAAACTATCCTGTAAGCCCAACTTTGTTGTTCAGCAATTCCTAGAATCCCTTGACCAAAGCATCTCGATCAATACCCCGCCTCGCGTTGGTGTCGAACGGCCAAAACCACGGCATCCGAGCCATCAAACCGGTAAAGCGCGATATAGCCGCTGCCGCCAAAATTGATAAACCACTCGCGGAATTCCGGATCCATATCGGGAACCGGTCGCCCTGCAGCGGGCTGGGCTTCGAGGATATTC
>JALSQY010000107.1 GCA_026985035.1 Methylothermaceae bacterium | reverse complement strand
CAAAATTGTCCTTCAAAACAATATGGCTCGAATTGTAACGGCCGGACACCATCAAGGTCAGGTTTTCAACCGGTTGCAACTGTTCAATGAAGAAAGCTCCATAGTGGGTGACTTCACTGTCAAGCCGTACCCTGGGTTCTCCCACCAAGATACCGCTACCCTCTGTGCCCCGGCTATCGGTCAAACGGGCCAACTCGGTATCGAACTTGAAACGGATTTGCGCCTGATCAAAACTGAATCCCACGACAAAATTATTCTCCATGCCGAACAAATCGTAGAGAAAAGCGCTTTGAACCGCCGCCCCATAGCCCCGCTGGCGAGTCTTGCTGAAATTGTTGGTGGCAGAATCCACTGCCGGGCCGGCGGGAATGGGATTGCCCGCCACATCCAAGGCGAGAGTCTCTTCATCGTCTCCTTCTTGACACATGAAACCTTTGTGTCCCGGTTCTTCACATTCCTGGTAATCCGTACCATCACCGTTGAAGGTGCTGTTTTTATTGAGCCGGTAATAGGCATTGCCGGAAATTTGAATCTTGTCACTCACCCACACACTGCCGTCCAGGTTGGAGAAAAACAGACGGTTGATGGTTTGGTCAGGATGGGTAAATATCGCATCGTGATCCAGGGCGCGTAATTGAATCGGTACCGCGCCATTACCAATCAATTCGTTATCATCCCCCGACAAGGTCAAATTCAGTTGGGCTATGTCATTACGCCAACTGAGCACCCCCAAGGCTTGACGCACGTGGGTGGGAGAATGCTCGCGCCATCCATCTTCCTGAAAATTACGCAGATGCAGAAAATAACCAAAAGTCCCATTGTTGGCGCCGCTGGACAGCTCCGTGGAATGTCGCCCCCAGGAGCCCGCCAAGCCTTCCACTTGATGGTGGGGAAAGGAAAACCCGGTCTTGGTGCGAATAACAATGGCGCCTCCCAGACTATTGAGGCCATAGACAGGATCCGATCCAGGATGCAACGCCATATGATCAATGGCGCCTTCCGGGATCAAGTCCCAATTCACCATATCACCAAAGGGTTCATTGAAGCGCACGCCATTCATATAGACGGTCAACCCCTGGGGCAAGCCCAACAGCGGCGAAGCTGTGAATCCGCGGTACTGGACATCGGGCTGAAAGGGATTGCTCTGAACGTCATTGACAGAAACACTGCCCAGATAATTACGCATATAATCACTCAGGGCAAAACTATGGGTTTCCTCCAACTCCTCGCCGGTCACTACCTGGACATTGGCCGGCAGCCGGTCCAAAGGAACACTGCCTACTCCCAAAGGCGTCATGCCCGTCACCTCGAGCGTTTCCAGCTCTACCGCTTCCTCCGCCCAGGCTGGCCATGCCAGGACACCCATCAGCCCGCACACCCATATGCATTTCATGGTCAAACCCTCCACAATCATTGACTCAAAATGCAGGGAGGGTAATGAATTCCTGGCCAGGATTAAATAGGAATTTTTCCCGAAAACTTATTAACCGGAAAACATTCGGGAAAATTGAAATGCGAAACCAGCCTTAAACGGTGAAACTTTCGCCGCAACCACAGGTGCCCTTGGCTTTGGGGTTATTGAACTGAAAGGCTTCGTTCAATCCCTCGCGGCGATAATCCAGCTCCAACCCTTCCAGATAATCCAGATCTTCCTTACTGACGACCACTTTTACGCCGTGATCTTCGAAGATCACATCATCTTGTTCAATCGCATCAGCATAATCAATCACATAAGAATAGCCTGAACATCCCGCCACTTTAACGCCCAAGCGTAAACCGATCCCTTTGCCCCGCTTGGTCAGCTGATCGCGGATACGGCGGGCTGCGTTTTCAGTCAAACGAATGGACATTTCTCTTCCTCTTTACAACAATCAGACAAATCAATTCAGTATCATTAAAGAATACGCAAAGACCCAGTGAATTACCACCGGCTTTAGCCGCTGGCTTCAAGGTATGGCCAAAAGCCGGATTGATCGGCCATACGGAAGATAGTCCCCTCTCCCAAAACTGAGAAAGGCAGAATGAGGGATCAAGAAGCATCCAACCAGTGCAGCTTTCACCCCTCACCCCTGCCCTCTCCCCTCAAGGGGAGAGGGAGCAAAGGCAACTATATCGACGGAAGGCGGAGGATTTACAGATCCCCTATAAAAGTAAATACATCAAATTACTCCGAAAGACTGCAAAATACTTTGCAGGGACAGCAAAAAACGCTCCACCTCGTTGGCGGTATTATCTTTTCCCAAACTGATCCTGACAGCACTGCGGGCCAGATTTTCTTCGACCCCCATCGCCACCAGCACGTGGCTGGGCTCTGAACCGCCACTGGCACAGGCAGAACCACTGGATACGGCAATGTTTTCCCGATCCAGGGACATGACCAGCATTTCCCCATCCACACCATTGACGCCAAACTGGATGGTATTCGGCAACCGGGGGATTTGTTGCGCAAAAATTTCAACCCCCGGAATTGTCATCAATCCTGCTTCCAATTGCTGCCGCAGGCTGAGTAAATGTTTGGCCTGACTTTCTCTTTCCTGTAGAACCAATTCCGCTGCTTTGCCGAAACCTATAATCCCGGCAACGTTTTCAGTTCCACCACGCAGCCTTCGCTCCTGACCACCGCCATAAAGCAAAGGCATCAGTTCCAGATTCTTATCCACAATCAACGCCCCCACTCCCTTGGGGCCATAGATTTTATGGGCGGACAACGTCATCATCTGGACACCCATGCCGGGAAAATCCAGCGGCAATTTGCCGGCGGCTTGTACCGCATCGCTATGAAATAGCGTATTGTGTTGCCGGGCAATTTGGGCCAATTCAGCAACGGGTTGCACCACTCCTGTTTCATTATTGGCCGCCATGCACGAGACCAATTGGATGTCGCTATCATCTAGCAGTTCGTCCAGTGCGTCAGCAGAAATCACCCCGGATGCCTGAACCGGGATGAAGCTTGTTTGCCATCCTTGTTGCTGAAGCCCCTGGGCCGTTTCAAGTACCGAGGAATGCTCAATGGCACTGACTGCCAGCTTGCCGCCTGGAAACTTTCTCATCCAGCCTTGCAGCGCCAAATTGTTGGCTTCGGTGCCACCGCTTGTGAAGATGACTTGATTCGGTGTGGCATTGACCAACGAAGCCACTTGAGCGCGGGCCTGCTCAATCGCGTCACGGGCGATTCTCCCCCATCGATAAAGAGAAGAGGGGTTGCCATAATATTTCGCCAGAAAGGGCGCCATCACTTCCACCACCCGATCATCCATCGGCGTGGTAGCGTTGTGATCGAAGTAAATCATGCCATCAATTGACCGATTCTTCTCCTATCGACACACCTTGCATTTCGCGGTCCTGGCGATTGGCTACCTGCTGTATTTCATGACGGGACAATAGATCCCCCAGACTGATCCCCGCCAGATACGCGCGTATCTGCTCGCTCAACCCCATCCAAAGTTCATGGGTCAAACACGGTTGGTCGTTTTGACAGTTGCCTTTTCCCCCACAGCGGGTGGAATCCAGGGTTTCATCCACCGCGGTAATAATTTCGGCGATGTTGATTTCATGGGCGGGACGGCTCAATTGATAACCGCCACCCGGCCCACGTACGCCAGTGACCATGCCGGCCCGGCGCAGCTTGGCAAATAATTGTTCCAAATAGGAAAGGGAGATATCCTGGCGCTTGGCGATATCTGTCAAAGCCACTGGCCTTTTACTGCTGTGATAGGCCAGATCCAGCATTGCCGTGACCGCATAACGGCCTTTGGTGGTCAGTCGCACGGGTTACACTCCATTGACATTCACTTACAAACTCAAGTGAAATCACTATAACCAATCCCTAGTAATTTAGTCAATTTTTTGGACAGCTCTGGCCTATAAGCCAAGGGATCTCCGAACGAGTCATCCGTGATCTGTCAGACAACGAAAAAACTAGAAGTTGGCTCGAGCTTACTTGCCAGATTTCTCGTCACTATCCCTTAATGCACAGGACTCCAGCGGCGGCAGCGGTCTCTCCGGCAGGGAAATGCCAGCCTTTTCCATGGCATGTCTTAGCTCCTCTATTTGTTTGTCCAGTGCCTGAATATGATCCAGCATGTGATTGATTGCATAAGCCACGGGATCGGGCATTTCCGGCGCCATCCCGTAAGCGTCAAAGCCAATCCGGCTGGCAATGGCTTGACGCTGGGCGGCGCTGGCTTTCCGGTCTGCATTCACTACATGACCTGGTATCCCCACCACCGTGGCCCCTTCCGGCACATCTTTTAATACCACGGAATTGGAGCCTATGCGGGCATGATGCCCCACTTTAATGGGCCCCAAGATTTTAGCGCCAGCTCCCACCACCACACTGTTTCCCAATGTGGGGTGACGCTTGCCTTTCTGCCAACTGGTGCCGCCCAGGGTCACCCCATGATAGAGCGTACAATCGTCGCCAATTACCGCTGTTTCTCCAATGACAACCCCCATGCCATGATCGATAAAAAAGCGCCGTCCGATGCTGGCGCCAGGGTGAATTTCTATCCCTGTCAACCAGCGGGCGATGTGGGAAAGGAAGCGGGCCAGCCAAAAAAATTTGTGCCGCCATAAACAGTGGCTCATCCGATGCAACCAAATAGCATGTACTCCGGGATAAGCGGTGATCACCTCCCACCAATTCCTGGCGGCGGGATCTCTTTCAAAAACGCAGCTTATATCTTCTCTGGCCCGATCCCAGAAACCGGTGATGCAATTCAGCATGGTTTGTTTGTTCCTTTGCTATGTTGAGCTGCTGTCAATATTCCACGCAAAATATCCACTTCCTTTTTCTCCAAACGCACCCGGCCAAACAGACGCCGGAGCCGTCGCATAATGGAAGGCGCCTTACGGGGATGGAGGAAACCAATATCTTCCAATGTCCTTTGCAAATGTTGGTAGAAAGATTCCAGCTCCATTGCGGTCGCCAACAAGTTGGGTTCTTGTGACATTTCTGCCGGATTCGATCTGGTCAAGTGCAATTCGTACACCATAATTTGGACGGCGGCGGCAAGATTCAATGAACTGTAGCCTGGATTGCAGGGAATATGCATCCAATAGTGACACAAATCCAGCTCCTCATTGGTCAATCCTGAACGTTCCCTGCCAAAAACCAGCGCAACCCTATGGCTCACAGGTTCGTTTTGCAATAAACGGGCACATTCCCTGGGGGTCAATTGCGGCCACGAAATAGTCCGCTGGCGGGCGCTCGAGCCAATTACCAAATGACAATCGGCTATGGCTTGTTGCAATGTATCACATACCGTGGCCTGAGCCAGCACGTCGTCCGCCCCGGCGGCCCGCGCGGTGGCATCTCCACTGGGAAACTGCTTGGGCGACACCAATACCAGTTCATAAAATTGCATGTTTTTCATTGCCCTGGCTACTGCGCCGATATTCCCGGGGTGGCTGGTTTCCACCAGGACAATGCGAATTTTTGGCAACAAGCTTTGGTCCCTACTATCCGAATGTAAAGTTGCAAAATTTTATCAAAAAGCCGATATACTAATATCTTTTACTGCAAAGATACCCATTATGCATCCCATGTTGAATATCGCCACCCGCGCGGCCAAACGCGCGGGAGACATCATTGTGCGCGCCCTCGATCAAATCGATTACTTGGCAATCGACAGTAAAGGCAAAAATGATTTTGTCAGCGAGGTGGACAGGGCTGCGGAACAGGAAATCATCCACATCTTGCGCAAAGCCTATCCTCATCACCATTTTTTGGGCGAGGAAGGCGGCCGTTTCGGCAATTCATCCGAGCCCGAATTTTTGTGGATTATCGACCCTCTGGACGGCACCACCAATTTTCTTCATCGCTTCCCGCAATTTGCGGTTTCCATCGCCCTGCGCTATCAGGGACAAATCGAACAGGCCGTGGTTTACGACCCACTGCGGCAAGAGATGTTCACCGCCACCCGGGGCGCTGGCGCCATGCTCAACAACCGCCGCATCCGGGTTTCGAAGCAAACCACCATGGAGGGTGCGCTGCTGGGAACAGGGTTCCCATTCAAGCAACAACAATTTCTTGACAACTATTTAAATATGTTCCGCGCCTTATTCAAAGACAGCGCCGGCATCCGACGCGCTGGGGCCGCGGCACTGGATTTGGCCTATGTGGCCTGCGGCAGAATGGATGGTTTCTGGGAAATAGGCTTGCAACCCTGGGATATGGCGGCGGGCGTCTTGCTCATTCAAGAAGCCGGCGGCATCATTAGCGATTTCGACGGCAATGACAGGTATCTCGAAATTGGCAACATTGTGGCGGGTACGCCGAAATTACACGCCATGATTTGCCGAAGGATAGAACCCTTCGTGACAGATGAGTTGCGGGTGCCACAACACGCCGTGTGACACCCTTCTCCAGGACAAAACAAATCCCGTCAATTCAGCAGGGAGTTTGAAGCAAGTCAATCGCCAATGTGACGCACCTCGCCACCCATCAATTTTTCGCAAGGGGCAGGGCTACCTCGGAAAGCAAACTGGGTAGCAGGGTTTATGCGTTCTCATCTCCGGCCTTGCTTTAAAAGGCTTTGCGAGGGCAACCAAAGATTTCATCACTTACTGCAAATTACACAGTGTTGAAACAGGATGAATTGACGCGCAGTTTCCAGTTGCCGCGGCATATCAGTCATTCAGACAAACACACTATAATTGCGCATCTACGGTTTCTTTTTCCGGCAACAGCAAGTCTTCCCGCTTGACCTTCAGCAGCAACAGTATGGAACTGGCCACGTAAATGGAAGAATAGGTACCAACCACTACCCCGAGAATCAAGGCGATGGCAAAGTTGCGGATGATCTCGCCCCCCAGAAAAGCCAATGCCAGCAATACCAGCAACGTGGTCAAGGAAGTGATCAAGGTTCGGCTCAAGGTCTGGTTAATGGAAGTATTGATAATTTGCACCGCATCCCCACGCCGTATCCGGCGGAAATTCTCCCGGATGCGGTCATACACCACAATCGTGTCGTTGAGCGAATAACCAATTACCGCCAGGATGGCCGCCAACACGGTCAAATCAAATTCCAACTGGGTCAAGGCAAAAAATCCCAGGGTAATGATGACGTCATGGATCAAAGCAGCAATCGCCCCGAGGGCAAAACGGTATTCGAAGCGCCAGGCCACATAAATCAAGATGCCAAACAGGGCAAACAGCATGGCCAGACCGCCTTTTTCCGTCAACTCCTCGCCCACTTGAGGCCCAACAAATTCCACCCGCCTGAGTTGCGGCCGGTTATCCGGGTCAGCCTGCTGCAGCACTTCGAGAATTTTGTTGCTCAACTGGGCAGTATTGAGCCGAGGGTCCGGCGCCAGGCGGATCAACACTTCGCGGGATGTGCCAAAATGTTGGACCGCCGCATCTTTAAAATCCCCTTGCTCCAATAAAGACCGGATATGAGACAGATCCACCGGTTTTGGATAACCCACCTCTACCAAGGTACCGCCGGTAAAATCCAACCCCAGGCGCAGACCCTGGAAAATCAAGCCACCTAAAGCAAGAATGATTAAGCAGCCGGATAAAATGAGGGCAATGTTACGCTTGCCCATAAAGTCGAAATTGCGTTGGGAAATATGCTGGGCCATGATTGCTCCTTAAATAGCCAGGCTTTTCAAGCGCCGGTTGCCATAGAACCAGTTGATTAGCATGCGGGTCACCATGATTGCGGTGAACATCGACGTCATAATCCCGATGGACAGCGTAACCGCAAAACCCTTGATGGGGCCGGTGCCCAAGCCAAAAAGCACCAAAGCGGCAATCAAGGTGGTGATATTCGCGTCGAAAATGGTGGCAAAAGCCCGTTCGTAACCCACATAGATACTGGCCTGCGGGCTATTGCCATTCCGCAGTTCTTCCTTGATGCGCTCGAAGATCAACACGTTTGCATCGACGGCCATCCCCACCGTGAGCACGATACCTGCAATCCCGGGCAGCGTTAACGTAGCTTGCAACAAGGATAGAATGGCCAAAAGCAAAATCAGGTTGAAAGTCAGCGCCACATCTGCAACCAAACCAAAAACCTTGTAGTACCAGGCCATGAATGCCAGTACCAGGACGAAGCCAACGACTACCGACATAAAACCGCGTTCGATATTATCCCGGCCAAGGCTGGGGCCTACCGTGCGTTCCTCGATGATCTCCACCGGCGCCGCCAGTGCCCCGGCTCTCAACAGGAGCGCCAGGTTACGGGCCTCGGTTGTACTATCCAAGCCTGTGATTTGAAAACGTTTGCTGAAACGGCCACGAATGGTGGCGATATTGATGACTTCCTCGACCCGTTTCTTTACCTTGACTTTTTTGCCATCAACAGTTTTCGTTTCCACCCGGTTTTCTATGAAAACCACCGCCATGGGTTTGCCGATATTCTCCCGGGTCACCTTGGCCATGCGCTTGGCGCCAACCGCATCCAAGGTAATGAAAACCGCCGGCGAGCCGCTTTGCTGGTCAAAACCGGAAGAGGCATTGACAATCTGATCCCCGGTCACAATCACCCGCCGCTTCAATAACACCGGCTTGCCGCTGCGGTCGTAGTACAGGCGCGTGCCAATAGGTGGATGCCCCTTGAGAGCCGCCTCCACATCGTGCTCGGTGTCCACCAGGCGGAATTCCAAGGTCGCGGTAGCGCCGAGAATGTCCTTGGCCCGCGCGGTATCTTGCACCCCGGGCAGTTGTACCACAATCCGGTCTTCCCCTTGCTGTTGAATGACCGGCTCGGCAACACCAAGCTCGTTGACCCGGTTACGCAGCGTGGTCAAGTTCTGCTTTAAAGCGAAGCGCTTGATTTCCTTTTGCTCGGCTTCAGACAACTGCACAACCAGTTCCAGGTTGTTTTCATCGGCGGTGATGATCAATTGACGGAATGCCTTGCTCAAGGCGGCCTGGGCTTTGGCCATGGAATCGGCATCCTTGAATTTGAGACGGATGGTCTTGCCGTCTTTGTTGACAGCAAGATATCGGATCTTTTGCTCCCGGAGAGTAGTGCGGATATCACTCAGATAGCGTTCAACCGCCTGGTCAATCGCCGCATCCATATCAACCTGGAGGAGGAAATGCACCCCGCCCCGCAAGTCAAGACCAAGATACATGGGCTCTGCGCCAATGGCTTGAAGCCATTTGGGAGTGGCAGGCGCCAAATTTAGCGCTGTGGTGTATTGATCGCCCAACGCCTCCCGCAAAATATCGGCAGCTTTCAGCTGGGCATCGGTGGAATCGAATCGCACCAGCAGCTTGCCATCCTGGATTTCTATCGCTTTTGGCTGTAAACCAGCTTCTTTCAAAGCCTTATTGAGCCGCACCTGCAAGCTGGCGTCCACTTTGGCTTTGTGTTGCGGGGAAACTTGAATCGAGGGATCCTCGCCAAACAGGTTAGGCAAGGCATAAAGCGCTCCTAGCACCAGGGTAATGATGATCAGCGCATTTTTCCACAGGGGAAAGCGGTTCTGCATGACTATCCTTCAGGTTCTTCTTATGACGTTTTTTCCATTTTTGCAATCTTCTTTTTGATTGCTTTAAAGGATCCTTTCGGCAAGATGGTCGCAATGGCATTTCTTTGCACTTGGATCTGTACCCCATCGGCCACTTCCAGGACCACAAAGCTTTCATCCAGATCCACTACCCGGCCCACAATCCCGCCATTGGTGACAACGTCGGTCCCCTTACCAAGAGACTGGACCATTTTCTTGTGTTCTTTGGCGCGTTTTTGCTGCGGCCAAATAAAAAGCAGATAGAAAAAAGCGAAAATCGCCAGAGGCAACAAAAGCCCTACAATGCCGGGCTCTTGGGCAGGAGGCGCGGCTTGCGCCATCGCATCGGAAATGAAAAACCCCATGAGAGAATCCTTTATAGTTATCAAGTCAGTTGGATAAACTGTGAATTATGCCATAAGCAGAGTCTCTTTGCCCCGTTGCAAATAAAATTGATGGATAAAGCCATCCAGTCCTCCTGTTTCAATCGCAGCCCGAAGCCCGCGCATCAGTTGCTGATAATAATATAAATTGTGGGTGGTATTGAGGCGGGCCCCCAAAATCTCCCGGCAGCGATCCAAATGATGAAGGTAGGCCCGGGAATAATTCCGGCAGGTATAACATTCGCACTCTTCATCGAGCGGCCGGATATCTTCTTTATACCGGCTGTTGCGGATTTTAATCACTCCCTGACGGGTAAACAAATGACCATTGCGGGCATTGCGGGTGGGCAGCACGCAATCAAACATATCCACTCCCCGGCGCACGCATTCCACAATATCTTCCGGCGTTCCCACGCCCATCAAATAACGGGGTTTGTCCACCGGCATTTGCGGCAGCAAGGCATCAAGGACCCGGTAGCGATCTTCCTTGGGCTCTCCCACCGACAAACCACCGATGGCATAACCGTCATAACCAATGGCCACCAGACCTTGCAGTGATTGCTCGCGCAGGGATTCATAGACACCCCCTTGAACAATGCCGAACAACGCGGCTGAATTATCTCCGTGGGCCACCTTGCTTCTCTCGGCCCAGCGCAACGATAACTCCATGGACAGGCGCGCCTCGTCGAAATCCGCTGGATAAGGGGTGCACTCATCAAAGATCATGACAACATCAGAACCCAATCCGCGCTGGACTGACATCGACTCTTCCGGACCCATGAAGATTTCATCGCCGTTGATGGGAGAACGAAAATACACACCTTCTTCGCGGATCTTGCGTATCTTGCCGAGGCTGAATACTTGAAACCCGCCAGAATCGGTCAAAATCGGCCCCGGCCAATGCATAAACGAATGCAATCCACCATGAGCGCGGATAATGTCCAGCCCGGGCCGCAGCATTAAATGAAAGGTATTGCCCAAAAGGATCTCGGCGCCACTCTCCTCGACTTCCTCGGTGGTCATCGCCTTGACGGTGCCATACGTCCCCACCGGCATAAATGTCGGGGTTTCCACCTTGCCCCTGGGAAATTCCAGACATCCCCGCCGAGCGGACTGGTCCGTGCCTATCAGCTGGAATTGCATCCGGCTCAATGCTTCACCTTCAATCCAAGGGTTTCTTCAGTGTTCAACTGGATAAGTGAATGCTTGTCAGATAGATACAGTGACATTAATGGGCCTCATCCCAATTTTCCCCGATTCCTACATCCACCAGCAAAGGGACTTTCAATTCAGCGGCGCCCGCCATGTATTTTTCAATCGCCTCGATTGCTTCATCGCACTGATCTTCCGCCACTTCGAAAACCAGTTCGTCGTGGACTTGCATGATCATTTTCACATTCATGCCCGCCGCTCGCAGCCACGCATCCACGGCTATCATGGCCCGCTTGATAATGTCGGCGGCGGTGCCTTGCATGGGAGCATTGATGGCGGTCCGCTCCGCATATTGACGGCGCTGGGGATTTCTGGAATTAAGCTCGGGCAGATACAACCTGCGGCCAAACAGGGTTTCCACAAAGCCTTGCTCATAAGCTTGGCGTTTGGTGGCTTCCATGTAGGACTTGACGCCTGGATACCGTTCGAAATACCGTTCAATATAGGATTGCGCCTCGTCGCGCTCCACGCCTAATTGCTTGGCCAGGCCAAAGGCGGACATGCCATAAATCAAGCCAAAATTGATGGCTTTTGCCGAACGCCTTTGCTGGGGCGTCACCTCCACCAATGTCACACCAAAGACTTCCGCCGCGGTGGCGCGATGGATATCCTCGCCCTCCTTGAAAGCCCGCAGCAAGCTTTCATCGCCGGACAAATGGGCCATGATCCGCAATTCAATCTGGGAATAATCTGCGGCAATCAGACGATATCCAGGCGGAGCAATGAAAGCCCGGCGGATGCGGCGGCCTTCATCGGTGCGAATGGGAATATTTTGAAGATTGGGATCGGAAGACGACAACCGGCCAGTGGCGGTTACGGCCTGATGATAAGAGGTATGCACCCGCCCGGTCGTGGGGTGAATTTGCTGGGGAAGGCGGTCGGTATAGGTGGATTTGAGCTTGTTCAGGGAGCGGTGCTGAAGAATCAAGCGGGGCAGTTCGTAATCTTCCGCCAATTGTTGAAGCACCTCTTCCGAGGTGGAAGGTTGCCCCTTGGGGGTCTTTTTGAGAACCGGCAGGCCCAGTTTTTCATACAAGACATGCTGGATCTGCTTGGGGGAGGCCAAATTGAATGCCTCCCCTGCGATACAGAACACCTGCTCTTCAATAGCGGCCATTCTTTCCGCCAATTCGCCGCTGAGATTTTTCAGTTCTTCTTTGTCCACCAACACGCCATTGCGTTCCATCCGCACCAAAACCGGCACCAAGGGCATTTCGATTTCCTGGTACAACTGTTTCAGCTTGGGCTCGGCTTCCAGCTTGGGCCAAAGCACCTGATGCAACCGCAGGGTGATATCGGCATCTTCCGCGGCATAAGGCACCGCCTCCTCGAGACGCACTTGCTGGAAAGGAATCTGCTTGGCGCCCTTACCCGCCACATCTTCGTAATGGGTGGTTTTGATGCCCAGGTAAGTCAATGCCAACGAGTCCATATCGTGGCGGGTGGCCGTGGAATTCAAAACATAGGATTGCAGCATGGTGTCGTGGGCAATGCCCTTGAGCGCAATCCCGTGATTGGCCAAAACGTGGGCGTCATATTTGAGATTTTGTCCCAACTTGGGGCGGTCTTCCGCCTCCAGCAAAGGTTGAAGCTTTTCCAGTACCCGTTGAAACGCCAGTTGCTCGGGGACATCCATGTAGTCATGTCCCACAGGCACATAGGCAGAAGCACCTGGAGTTACGGCAAACGAGACGCCAACGATTCTGGCGTCCAGATAGTTCAGATCGGTGGTCTCGGTATCCAACGCAAACAGCGGGGCTTTTTCCAATCTCTTCAGCCATTGGTTCAAAGCATCCTCGGTCAGGACCGCTTCATAATCGGCGGGATCATCTCCGGCGCCGGGGTTGTCTTGGGTTGTCGGCAAATCCAGTTGCCGCAGCCAAGTGCTGAATTCAAAGCGCTTGAGCAATTCCATGAGCTTGACATTATCCGCCGGCCGCCGCTGAAGATCGTCAGGATCAACCTCCAACGGCACATCGTCATGAACCGTCGCCAACTGCCTCGACAACTCGAGTTGCGCCAGATTTTCCCTCAGGCTTTCACCCACTTTGCCATTGATTTCATCGGCATGGGCGATGATCTCGTCGAGACTGCCGTATTGGTTCAACCACTTGGCGGCCGTTTTGGGGCCGACCTTGGGTATGCCGGGAATATTGTCGGAAGTGTCGCCCACCAAAGCCAGATAATCTGCAATCCGCTCCGGCGGCACGCCAAATTTCTCCTTGACCCCAGCCACATCCAGTTGCGTGCCGGACATGGTGTTATCAAGAGTGATATGGTCACTAACGAGTTGGGCCAGGTCTTTGTCGCTGGTTGCCACCACCACGTCAAACCCTTGCTTTGCCGCTTTTCTGGCCAGAGTGGCGATGACATCGTCAGCTTCCACCCCTTCTTCCACCAGAATCGGAATCCCCATGGCTTCAATCAATGCCTTGAGGGGTTCCAATTGCGCTTTAAGCTCATCCGGCATGGGGGGACGATGGGCCTTGTAATCCTCAAACATATCGTTACGGAAGGTTTTGCCGGGCGCATCGAATACCACTGCGAAATGGGGGGTGTCGTAGGAATCCAACAGCTTGCGCAGCATATTGGCGACGCCGTAGATTGCTCCGGTAGGTTCCCCCCGCGAGTTGCTCAAAGGCGGCAGGGCATGAAAGGCGCGATAAAGAAAGGAGGACCCGTCCACCAGGACAAGGCGTTTGCGTTTGCCGGTCATCGGTATTTAGAATTCATTTCACCGCCTCCACGAAAGAAAAGCGAAGCACCTTGGCCGCATGAAATTTAAAGGCGCTCAAGGAAATTACTGCTGTTTATGCTTGGCTTGATCGTAGGAACGGTAAACCAGTTCGTCTTTCAATTCATAGGTGTAAGGCAGGCCATAGTATTGCCAGCCTTCCACCTTGCCCCGATGCCCATAAAATGGGCTGTATTTCTTCAGCAAACTTCTTTCCCTGGCATCCCGCCCGGTAAAACCAACACCCTCAAAACCGTCACGGACGTTATAGGTATATTTGAATCCCGCCCGCACCAGCGCATCCGCCGCCGGCGCGCTGCGGCCACCGCTGCGGCAAATCACCAGCAGGGTATCGGATTTCTTGAAACGGGACTCGACATCTTCAATAAAGTGCTTGTTAGGGTGAGGGCCACCGGCAAAATAGACAAAGGGGATGTTGTAAGCCATGGGAGGATGGCCGACGAGCTGGTATTCCTCCTGGGTTCTGACATCCAGTAAATACACATTCTTTTTCCCTGACATCAGTTTGTCGTAAGCCTCCAGGGAAGTGATATTTTCCGCCAACCGGGCATCTCCCGCAGCTTGGGCCAGCATCGTAGTAACCAACAGCATAAACAACCAAAATAGCTGATGAAGTCTCATCTTTATGTTTCCTCCCATTAATAACTTACCAAGTTTGCCTCTAAAACCTGTGCATTTTCAATCAGGTAGATCGGGTCAGGCATTAATTGCCATCAAGATTGATGGAGTGAATTCATTGCTTTTTCTATACCATCTTCCAGTAATACCGGCAAACACTCAAGCGCTCGCTGAATACCGCACTGAATTTCCCTTGCTTCATCCGGAGAAGGCTTTCCCAGCACATACGCAGAAATATCACCCCGGGAAGGGCGGCCAATCCCTATCCTCAGCCGGCTAAAGGAGCGGTCCCCCAAACGTTCTATAATGCTTCTTAGTCCGTTATGCCCCCCATGCCCACCGTTCTTTTTGAATCTCACGACGCCTGGGGCAAAATCGAGTTCGTCATGAGCCACGAGCATTTTAGGGGGCGGGATTTTATAGAATTGACTATAAGAGGCTACCGGTCCGCCACTCCGATTCATATACAAACCGGGTTTCAGTAAATGACAAACCTCGCCACGGTGATGGAATTTTGCAACCCAGCCGCCAAACCGTTCCTGCCAAGCAAAAGAAACCCCATAACGGCGGGCGACTTCATCAACAAACCAAAACCCGGCATTATGCCGGGTTTTGTCGTATTCTGGACCTGGGTTTCCCAACCCGACCAGTAAGGAAAAGTAGTTCACTCAAACGATCTTGGGACTCATTCTTCCTCTTCTTCAGGCCCAGCTCCTTCACCAGGCTCTTCCTCGCCCTCGCCTAACGAAGCCTCAAGCTGCTGCTCCGAAATAGGCGCCTGAATCATAACCACGGCTGGATCTTGACCTTCTTCGTGGGCCTCGATAATAGTTACTCCTTCAGGCACTTTTAAATCAGAAAGGTGAATGGTTTCCCCAATATCCACATTGGTAAGATCCACTTCGATAAATTCCGGCAAATTACCCGGCAAGCAACTCACCTCGACATCCGTCATGTTACGGACCACAATGCCGCCTTTTTTTACGCCCACGGACTTGTCTTCGCCCATAAAATGCAGAGGAACTCTCACATGAATGGCTTCATCAGCCTTCACGCGCTGAAAATCCAAATGCAAGACAGCTTCCTTGCTCGGATGCCGCTGTACTTCTTTGAGAATTGCTTGCACTACTTTGGAGCCTGGCAGCTTCAAGGTCAAAATATGAGAATAGACCGCTTCTTGCTGAAGGTTCTTGTCAACCTGGTTTTTTCCCAACAACAATTGCACAGGCGCTTCTCCCCCGCCATACAATACCGCCGGGATTTTCATTTCCCTGCGCAAACGCCTGGCTGCTCGGGTTCCCGTCGTTTTTCTTTCTTCGACCTCAAATTCAAAACTCGCTTCCATCAATAAAACCTCTTAATCTACATACAAAGAACTGACTGACTCTCCTACCACAATTCTGCGAATGGTTTCTGCCAACATTTCCGCAACGCTCAACTGGCGGATTTTGCCGCAATCTTGAGCCTCGGTTCGCAATGGAATGGTATCTGTCACCACCAACTCATCCAGCTCTGAATTGGCGATATTAGCTACTGCCGGCCCAGACAATACAGGGTGGGTGCAATAGGCCACTACTTTTTGGGCACCGTTTTCTTTCAACGCCACAGAGGCCTGGCACAGGGTGCCAGCCGTGTCCACCAAATCATCAATCAAAATACAGGTGCGGCCCTCAACCTCGCCAATAATATTCATCACCCGCGCCTCGTTTGGCCTTGGCCGGCGCTTATCGATAATCGCCAAATCCGCATCTCCCAAGCGCTTAGCCAGTGCGCGAGCACGCACCACACCTCCCACGTCGGGAGAAACCACAATCAATTTATCGTATTTCTGACGCCAAATATCACCCAGCAATAATGGTGATGCATAAACATTATCCACCGGGATATCGAAAAAACCTTGAACCTGATCTGCATGCAGATCCACGGTTAGTACCCGGTCCACCCCGGCGCAGGTGATCATTTTCGCCACCAATTTGGCGGTGATGGGCACTCGAACCGATCGGGGCCGGCGATCTTGGCGCCCATAGCCAAAATAAGGAATAACCGCGGTAATGGTGCCTGCCGATGACCGGCGCAAGGCATCCACGATGACCAGCAGCTCCATCAAATTTTCATTGGTGGGCATGCAGGTAGACTGGATGACAAAAATCTCCCGCCCCCGGACATGCTCTTCAATCTCGACCGCGATCTCACCATCGCTGAACCGGCCGACGCTGGCCAATCCCAAGCGCATATTAAGCTTGTCCACAATCCCTTGCGCCAAAGGCAAATTGGAATTTCCTGCGAATACCATAAAGCCCGCATCGTTCATGCGACCACCCTTGGCTGATTTCTCTTCTTGACTGGGGGATAGCGGATTGAAAATGGCTGGGGCGCCAGGATTCGAACCTGGGTATGCAGGGATCAAAACCCTGTGCCTTACCGCTTGGCGACGCCCCATTAGACTTCTAAACCTAACTTTTGAAATACAGTATCAGCGCAGCTGCGCCAATTTTTCATGCAATGGTGATTGATTTCTTCCCTGAACGACCATCACTTGCCATTTCTTCTCCATTTCCCGCTTCACCTCCAGCGCTTGCCTTTTGTTAGGAAAAGCGGAAAATACGCACGATCCTGTGCCCGTCAGACGCGCCTTTCCGAATTTCGTCAGGTCTGACAACACCTGCCTTATCACAGGATATCTATCCTTCACTACAGACAAGCAATCGTTGGCTTCCAAGCCCTTAATAAAGTCGTTAATTGTGGCAGGATTGCTATTTCTTGTCAAATCCGGCGCTGAAAAAACTTCTTTGGTAGAAACGTGGCAAGGTGGCATGACGATCACGTACCAAGGTTCCGGCAAGTCCAAAGGTGTCAGTACCTCACCGACCCCCTCCGCCCATGCGCTTTGGCCTTTGATGAATACCGGCACATCGGCGCCCAGATGCACGCCGAGACGAATGAGTTCTTCTTCTGCCAAATCAACCCCCCAAAAGTAATTCAACCCCACCAACACAGTGGCGGCATCTGAACTTCCTCCCCCAAGGCCCCCACCCATTGGCAAGCGCTTATCCACAGAAATCCTGACCCCTTGTCTTACTCCGGTGGATTCCTGCAGCAACCGCGCCGCCTTGACGGTTAAATCAGCTTCCGGGGGAACACCGGCAAGAGGGGTTTCAAGCATGATTTCAGGATGATCCAGGATTTCAAAATCCAGGAAGTCACAAAGATCGATAAACTGGAAAACCGTTTGTAACAAGTGGTAGCCATCAGCGCGCCGCCCGATGATGCGAAGCATTAAATTCAATTTTGCCGGCGCCGGCCATTTTTTGTGAATCCCCACCTCAGACATTGACTTTCCAATGATGAATAATCAATTTAAGACGAATTTGATCTGGCCCTTTGATAAGGATTTTTTCCGGCAGTGATCCCTCTCCCACCTTGACGTAACGCTCATACAAAACCGACCATACCCCTTGATGAAGCTCGTGTAATCGGCCATCGGGACGGTATTTGGCGGCGTATTCAATATCGGGAGCTGGACGTCCCAAAACCCAATGATGCATGGACCGCAAAGGTAAATCCACACTAAATAATTCTTTAATAAAGGCTTCAGGCCGATTGGAAATCCGCACATCGCCATTACCGCGATCCACCTTGATCAAGTTTTTGCTTATCCAAACCGCTACGCCGCCTTGTCCAAAGGGACCGGATAACAACATATAGTCCAGAGCCGGGGTATGTTTCCAGAGCAAATGACCATGCCAGTTCTCTTTTCCGCCCTTGACACCAATTCGCCCTTCCATTTGCCAGGTATCGATGGCCTGCAACCATACCTGCTCTCTTGTCTTACGCTTCTCTAAAACAGAAGGGCGCCACACAGCGCAACTGGTGATTGACAGACACAGAAAAAAACATGAAAAGGTACGCCAAATTTGAATGGGCAGCCTCATTTTTCCAGCCGCGGCTTAAAGCTTTCAATCAATTTCTTAATGTGTTCATTTTGGTTCCCCTTCGCTTTTTTTACGACTTCCCGCCAAATCTGTCTGGCCCTGTCTTTTTCTCCCAATGCCCAGAAAACCTCTCCTAAATGCGCACCGATTTCTGGGTCCGGATTAATCCGGTAGGCCTTCTGCAAATGTTGTAATGCCCCGGCGTAATCCTTTAGCTTATAAAGAAGCCATCCATAACTATCCAGGATTGCCGGATCGTCCGGCTTCAAGCTCAGGGCTCTATCCAAATAGGACTTGGCCTCCTCGTAGCGGTCGGTACGATCTACCAGGGTATAGCCAAGGGCATTCAGGGCATTTGCATCGTTTGGATTTTTTTCCAGAATTTTCTTTAAGTCCGTCTCGACAATATCTATGCGATCTAATTTTTCCGCCAGCAAGGCTCGAGCGTAAAGAAGATCAGGATCACCCGGAAATTCAATCAAGGCGCGGCTCAAAACCTCAAATGCACCTTGATAATCTTGTTGCCCATTTAAAATCTCGGCCTGCAGCAAATAAAGCTGCCGTTTTTTTTCAGGATACTGAGCTTGCAATCGTTCAAGGCGTTTCAGCGCCTCCTTTGTTTTCCCGAGTTTCACCAGAGCCGCGGTACTGTTGACCTCGGCCTCAAAAACCAAATCCCCTTCCTTGATTTTTTCAAACCAATGCAGCGCTTTCTTATAATTGCCGCGCTTGGCTTCGATTCGGCCCAAATAAAAATAAGCTTCGGAACGCCACTTTGGTTGCTGAAGCAAACGGTGCAATGCCTTTTCTGCTTGCTTGTCTTTGTTCAGCTGCAAACTCACCAGCGCATAGGCGTACAGTGCGTCAGGATGATCCGGCTGTTGCCGGAGAAGCTTGCTGAGCTCCTGTTCTGCTGCCTTGTAATCCTGCTGCTTGAGCAGAAACTGGGCATAGACCATACGCAGTTGAGTATTTTCCGGATGCTTTTCGATCAACGCCTTTAAAGATTGCCGTGCCTTTTCTGATTCCCCCAATTGAGCCAATAAATGACTTTGCATCAGCTGCACTTTATTCCAATCGGGACGAAGTTCGAGGGCTTTGGTTACATGCTTCAGGGCCAAGTCAGTCTTGCCTTGGCG
>JALSQY010000106.1 GCA_026985035.1 Methylothermaceae bacterium | reverse complement strand
AACCGTTGATCTTGTTTTTTACCAGACCGGTCAGTACCATAGATTGTTTATAGTTACTATGGGTACAGGAAATCAATGATGCAAGGCAGTATCGTGGCATTAGTCACCCCCATGTTCCCCGATGGCCGATTGGACGAACCTTCTCTGCGCAAGCTGGTGGATTTTCACATCGATCAAGGGACGGACGCCATCGTCGCCGTAGGCACCACCGGAGAATCGGCAACTCTGGACCACGAAGAACATTGCCAAGTCATCAAATGGGTGATCGACCAGGCCAAGGGAAGAATTCCCGTCATTGCCGGAACCGGCTCCAATTCCACCCAGGAGGCGATTGAATTAACCACGGCCGCCGCCAAAGCGGGCGCCGATGCCTGTCTGCTGGTCACACCTTATTACAACAAACCCACCCAGGAAGGTTTGTACCGGCACTACCGGGCCGTTGCCGAGGCAGTCTCCATCCCCCAAATTCTCTATAATGTCCCGGGAAGAACCGCCTGTGATCTGCTTCCGGAAACCGTGGCCCGCCTGGCGCCCATCGATAATATCGTTGGCATCAAGGAAGCCTGCAGTACCCCAATCGAACGCGCCCGGCAAATCAGGGAATTATGCGGTCCGGATTTCCCCATCTATTCCGGTGACGATGCCGCCGCCTGCGAGCTTTGCCTGCAGGGAGGCGCAGGGGTCATTTCCGTCACCGCCAATGTGGCTCCCAAGCTCATGCACGAAATGATCAGCGCCGCCATTGCCGAAAACCGGGATCAGGCCCAAACCCTGGATAACCGGTTGGCCGGATTGCACCGGACATTATTTGTCGAATCCAATCCGATTCCGGTCAAATGGGCTGTGCATACCATGGGGTTAATCTCCAATGGCATTCGCTTGCCGCTAACCTGGCTTTCGACAGCTTGCCAAGCCGAAGTTCGCTCCGCCATGCAAAGCGCCGGCATCTTGTAAAATTTCATGATAATCCGCTGGTTGGCCATATTCCTCTGTTATTTTCTTCTTTTTGGCTGTAGCAGGCTGGTTCCTGATCATGACAAGGATTATCTCACCGCTCAATCGCTACCCCCCCTGAAACTGCCTCCTGACCTTGCCAGCGCACCGGTCGCTGGCGCCATACCGGCAAGGGAAATCATCAAAACCGAACCCTCTGAGGTAACGCATGAAACACCGCCTACCGTTTCCGAAGGCGGTTTTATCCAGCTCGATCAACCTTTCTCCAAAGCCTGGACCATGACCCTGAAGGCGCTCGACCGCTTAAAACTTGAAATTTTCAAGCGCGACCGCAAACAAGGGATTTTTCGTTTCATCCATAGCGCCGCTGAAAAAGAATTGGCTGAGGACCGGGGATGGTGGGGAGATCTCATGTATTTTTTCACCGGAGAAGGGAAGCTTCGGGAACGGGAATACATGCTTCTGCTCTCGCCTACCGATGGCGTGACCCGGCTCTATCTGCTTGATGATAAAGGCAGACCTTTATCCGATTCCGAATCCCTCCAGCTGCTTCATCGAATTCAGGAAAAACTGACCGAACTTTCCACCGAAATTGAAAAATGACCATTATTCAACTGCCAGGTCCCGCCGCTTTTTCCAGTTTTCGCCTCGAGAAACTTCTCGCCAATTTGCAAACCAAGATTCCGGAGATTTCTCGTCTGGCCGCCCGTTTTGTTCACTACTTGGAAGCCGATCAAGAATTAACCCCCACGCAACGGCAAGCCCTGTCAAGTCTTCTCGACTACGGACCATCGGCCACGGCGGATTTTAGCGGCGAACACTTTTGGGTCTTGCCCCGGCCGGGCACTATTTCTCCCTGGTCCAGCAAGGCGACCGATATTTTGCACCACTGCGGGCTTGAAGCCGTCAGCCGGATTGAACGGGGCATCGAATACCGGATTGCCACTGCCAATGGGGAATCTCTGAAAAACCGGCGAGATTTGTTGCAACCCCTTTACGACCGCATGACGGAAATTCTCTGCGCAGAAGGCGAAGAGGTTGACCTATTCAGTCATCGCCCCCCTGCCCCTCTGGTTACCATTCCCGTGTCAAATCGGGGCATCAAAGCATTAGAGCAAGCCAATCTCGCATTGGGGCTGGCCTTGAGTGACGATGAAATCGATTATCTGTTCCGCAGCTTTAGCGAATTGGGCCGCGATCCCACGGATGCCGAGCTGATGATGTTTGCCCAAGCCAACTCGGAACACTGCCGCCATAAAATCTTTAATGCAAAGTGGACGGTGGACGGCAAACCCCAACCCCATTCATTGTTCGAGATGATTCGCCACACGGCGCAGCAGAGCCCGGGGGGTATTTTATCCGCTTACAAAGACAACGCCGCCGTCATTGAAGGCGCGCCAACACCTGTTTTTCTACGCCGAAAAGATGGCCTATATCACTATACCCAGGAAGCGGCCCACATTTTGATGAAGGTGGAAACCCACAACCACCCAACCGCCATTTCCCCCGATCCCGGCGCCGGTACCGGCGCGGGCGGTGAGATTCGCGACGAAGGCGCCACCGGCCGGGGCGGCTACCCAAAGGCCGGATTGACTGGATTCTCCGTTTCCCATCTCAACATTCCCGGATACAGGCAACCTTGGGAACACGATTTCGGCAAACCGGGCCGGATTGTTTCTGCCCTGGATATCATGCTGGAAGGCCCCATTGGCGCGGCCCGTTTCAACAATGAATTCGGCCGCCCGAACCTGTGCGGTTATTTCCGCACCTTTGAGCAAGCGGTTCCCGGAACGAACGGGCTGGAACTTCGAGGTTACCACAAGCCCATCATGCTGGCGGGAGGGTTGGGAAACATCCGCGCATCCCACGTGCAAAAACAGGATATCCCCCCCGGCGCCTTGATTATCGTGCTGGGCGGTCCCGCCATGCTGATTGGTCTGGGTGGCGGGGCAGCGTCTTCCCAGGCGTCGGGAGAAGCGGCAGAAGAACTGGATTTCGCTTCGGTGCAGCGGGCCAATCCCGAGATGCAGCGGCGCTGCCAGGAGGTCATCGAACATTGCCGGGCATTGGGTTCTGACAATCCCATTCTCTCAGTCCATGACGTCGGCGCTGGCGGGCTTTCCAACGCCGTGCCGGAAATCATCCACGATTGTCTCAAGGGTGGTAAATTCGAATTGCGGCAGATTCCCTGCGCCGACTCCAGTCTTTCTCCCATGCAAATCTGGTGTAACGAATCCCAGGAACGCTATGTGGTAGCGATTCATCCGGATTCCTTGCCTTTGTTCTCCCAGCTGTGCGAGCGGGAACGCTGCCCCATGGCGGTGATTGGCTGCGCCACGGGCAAGGAAATTCTGCGGCTCCACGACAAGCTGTTCGACAATTATGCAGTGGATATTCCCATGTCGTTGCTATTTGGCAAGGCTCCCGGAATGCATCGGCGTGCCGAACACCTCCCCGTGAAGCCACCACTGCTTGATTTCAACCAGCTGTCATTGCAAGAGGCTGTGGAAAGCGTCCTGCGCTTTCCCACCGTCGCCAGCAAAAAATTCCTGATCACCATTGGCGACCGTTCCATTACCGGACTCGTTTGCCGGGATCAAATGGTGGGTCCCTGGCAGGTTCCGGTGAGCGATGTGGCGGTTACCGCTTCTGGTTTCCAATCCTTTACCGGGGAGGCGATGGCCATGGGCGAACGCACGCCGGTGGCCATTCTCGATGCGCCCGCCTCGGGCCGTCTCGCCGTGGGCGAGGCGATCACCAATATCGCCGCGGCTCCCATCGCCCGATTGAGCGATATCAAACTATCCGCCAACTGGATGGCGGCCTGCGGCCAGCCGGGAGAAGACGCCGGCTTGTTCGACACCGTCAAGGCAGTGGGGTTGGAGCTGTGTCCGGCCCTTGGCATCGCCATTCCCGTGGGCAAGGATTCCTTGTCCATGACCACGATTTGGCGAGACCGGCAGGGAGAGAAACGGATGACCGCCCCTTTGTCTTTGATTGTCTCGGCCTTCGCGCCGGTCACTGATGTACGCCGCACCCTGACCCCGCAACTCCAGCGAGATACCGATACCCTGTTATTATTGATTGATCTGGGACAAGGCAAAAACCGCCTGGGAGGATCGGTTCTGGCCCAGGTCCATGACGCCTTGGCCCCGGCTGGATCGGACCTCCACGCCACACCGGATCTGGACGACCCGGACCTCTTTTCCGCCTTTTTTCAAACCATCCAAAGACTCAACCAGGAGGGTCGGGTCCTCGCCTATCACGACCGCTCCGACGGCGGCTTGCTGGCCACGGTTTGCGAAATGGCTTTTGCCGGCCGGGTTGGCGTGGATATTGATCTAACTCCTTTGGGGGAAGACCCGCTTGCTCCGCTTTTTTGTGAGGAGTTGGGCACCGTGCTGCAAATCCGGCGGCAAGATGAAACGGC
>JALSQY010000105.1 GCA_026985035.1 Methylothermaceae bacterium | reverse complement strand
ACTGAACAACTCGATTTATTCAAGATCCTGGAGGCGAACAAACCCGAGATTGGCGCCTTGTAGTGCAATTTCTTGAAATCGTGATCAACAATATCAAATACTTATGTCTGTAACTGTCGAACTTGGGGGGGCAAGCCCTGAAAGTTGAATATGTCAATAGCTAAAATCTTGCCGGTTTTGCCTGCCATTTACCCAAATACAAATTAAGCAGCTATATTTTATTCCAGGGGAAGACAATATTGCTTCTCCCGGTTTGGTGTATATAGATTCAAGGCAGGGTGGCCTAACCCTGTTGCGGAAAAGGAAAAGCAACTGTGCAAGCGCAGCTCAGTAAAGCCATTGCCCGGATTGATGCTTCCGATCAATCGGATTTGGGCCACATTCTTCGCAGTATCTTGGAAACGATTCTCGAACTTCCCTGGTTGGGAACCGATGCCGGAGGTGTCTTTCTGGCCGATCCGGTTCGTCATCGATTAGAGATGATTACCCATATCAATTTATCCCCCGCGATACAAAATTCCTGCGCCATTGTGAATTATGGCCATTGTCTGTGCGGCCGGGTGGCCCAGTCCGGGCGGTTGCTGCACGTGTCTTGCGTCGACCACCGCCACGAAATCGGTTTTGATGGAATGCAAGACCACGGCCATTATGTAGTGCCCCTCAAGTGGGGGGAGAGATTACTGGGTATTTTGGTGCTTTACGTAGATGTAGGACACCTGCAGAGTGAAGAAGAGGTGGCCGTTCTCGAAAACTTCGCCAGTATCATGGCGCTGATTATCCATTCCGCCCAAACCCAGGAGGAGAAGCGGCTGAGTGATCTGATTCTGTCGCGCAGTCCCCTGGATATTTTGGTTACGGATCAAAATTTGAAAATTCAGTGGGTCAATCAAGCTTTTGAACAACATACGGGTTACCGTAACCACGAAGTCACTGGAAAAACGCCGGGGGTGTTGCGTTCGGGCAAGCATGGCCCTGAATTTTACGAAACCATGTGGCGAAGTATTCAGGATCAGGATGTTTGGCAAGGCGAGATCTGGAATCGTAGAAAAAATGGCCTCATTCATCCCCAGTGGCTAACGATTGTTGCTTTGCGGAATTCGCAAAACCAGGTGACCCGTTACGTTGGGTTTTATCTCGATTTAACGCCCATCAAGGTCGCGGAAGAGAAAATTCATTTCCTTGCCTATTACGACGGGCTTACTGGGTTGGGCAATGCCGCTTTGTTAAGTGAGAGGCTGGCCGATCTTCTTGCTCAATCCAGCCAGCATCAGGTCCCGGTAATCGTGTTGACGATAGCGCTGCCGTATTTTCAGGAAATCAATGCCAGCTTGGGAAGGCGGGTAGGGGATGCACTTTTGCAAGAAACGGCGCTACGCATCAGCGGCGGCGTTGCCGGTGGCGTGAAAGCCCGCACTGGCACGAGTGAATTTGTCGTTGCGACGCTTTTTGACGAGAGTAAAGCCGAAACCGTGGAAGCCTTCGCCAACCAGCTGATTTCTGATGTGAAGGCCAAACTGGCGCCGGCTTTCCTCTTTGATCAACACGAGTTGAAACTGGAAAACAAAATCGGCGTTGCCTGGGGCATGGGCCAGACCATGGATGCCGACACGCTTCTAAGGCGCTCTGCCTTTGCGTTGCAAAATTGCAGTGCCCAGTCTCCCGGTGGGGTGGAATTTTACTCCCGGGCGCTGGAGGAAAAAGCAGCTTATCTCAGGGCCTTGGGATTGGCCCTGGAGCAGGCGATTCCAAACAACGAGCTTTATTTGGTTTTTCAACCCCAGGTAAACCGCCAGGGCAAGGTGATTGGCGCCGAGGTATTGCTGCGCTGGCACAGCAAGGAACATGGCGTTGTCCCACCGGATATCTTCATTCAGATTGCCGAGGAGCGGGGCATGATCATGGAAATCGGCCATTGGGTGTTTCAGGAAACTTTGTCGCAAATAAACCATTGGCAAGAAGCCGGGCTGCGTGGAGATGAGTGTGGGTGCCGTCTTGCGGTTAACGTATCACCCCATCAGATTTTGTCGGAAAGCGTGGTGGAGGAATTCACCCGGGCCTGTCAGGATCATGAGGTTGATCCGTGTTCGATTGAGTTGGAAATCACCGAATCTGACATGGCGACCTATTCGGACCACGTTATAGACCGCCTGCGTGCCTTGTCGGAATCTGGATTTCAAATCGCCATCGACGATTTTGGGACCGGTCATTCTTCTTTGTCCCGGCTTCGCCATTTCCCCATCAATGTGCTGAAAATCGACCGCGGATTTATGACTAATATTACGAGTGATCCATCCGATGCCGCATTGGTCAAATCCGTTATCGATATGGCCCATACTTTGGGGTACGAGGTGATTGCCGAAGGGGTCGAAGAGGCGTCCCAGCTTGCCTTGCTGAAAGAATACGGCTGTGATCTCTTTCAGGGCTATTATTTCAGCAAACCCCTCATGGCCAATGAGTTTGCTGATTTTCTCCAGGCCAGCAACACAAAACACGTTATCCCGAATGCCAATTTGGCCTTGGGCGAGCCTGAGACGTGATCTTAATAGTACCGCAGCCGATACCACCAGCGTCCAACGATTTCATGCAGCAGTAAACGATTGCGGTACAGCGCCCGGTTCTCCGGCAACCAGTTGAGCCATCCAAATTCTTCCGGGTAGGTGCAAAAGTACACCGTGGCAGCAGGGGTGACTTCCAGTCCCGTTGCCTGGAATGCTTCCTTCGCTCTGGGCATGTGGTAAGCGTGGGTGACCAGCAAAATGTGCTGAATGCCGCTGTTTTTCAAAATTGTGGCGCTATAGCGGGCATTTTCATAAGTATTGAAGCTGCTTTCCTCCCGCCAGGCGACCTTGGCGCCGAATTCCTTTTCCAGAATGTCTTGCATGATCTGCGCTTCCGAGCGTTCCCCCCGGGCGCGGAATCCCCGTCCCGACACCAGGATGGGAAGACCGGTCTGCTTTTGCAACCAAGCGCCGTAACGCAGGCGTTCCAACCCCAACCCCGCCATGGTATCTCGAGTGCCGTATTCAGGGGCGCGGGAATAACGGGTGGCGCCGAGAATTACAATGGCCTGGGCTTGCACTGTATCCGGGACAACCGGCGGCGGAATGTTCATTAAAGCCCACAATACCCGGGTGGTGGCGGGAATTGTTGAAACATAAAGCAGCACCAGGGCGATCCAGGTGACGGCACTGGTTAGCTTCCACCGCCAGAGAACCAGCCCCAGGATCAGCAGAACAATAGGTCCGCCTGGCGGCAGAGTCAGTCTTTCCAAGACGTGGGTAAGCAGGGTTTTTATAAGCAGGGATTGGGACAAGTGCCATGCTCCGGTTATTGGGGTTTTTCCATTAAGGGTTGCAGATATCTTGCCCAGTCGAAGGCGGGGCCGGGGTCGGTTTTGCGGCCTGGGGCGATGTCGCTGTGGCCGGTAATGGCTTGCGGGCTCAGGCCGGGATAATATTCCATCAAAGCTTGTGTCACTTGGGTCAAACAGTGGTATTGGCAATCGGTGTAAGGGGTCGTTTCCGTTCCTTCCAATTCGATGCCAATGGAAAAATCATTACAGCATTGCCGGCCTTGATAGCAAGATACCCCTGCATGCCAGGCCCGCATGTGAAAGGGCACAAATTGGGTCAGTGTGCCTTGCCGGCCTATTAAAAGATGGGCCGATACCCGCAGTTTGCAAATTTCCCGGAAATAGGGGTGGCCGTCGGCAGGCAATCTATTGGTGAACAACCGCTCGATATAATTGCCGCCGAATTGTTCGGGAGGGAGGCTGATGCAATGGATGACCAGCAGGGAGATTTCATCGCTGGGACGCGGGTCACAGTTTGGTGATTTCACATGCCTTATATTGTCCAGCCAGCCTTGGGTAATTGTCAGTTTTTTCCTCATTTTGTCACTTCGCGGCTCTGTTTGTCAGGATTTGCGACCCGGTTCACGGCATGACTTTTCTTACACAGGTAAGCTTAAAGTCAACGTTTCTGAAACGATGGCAAGCCGAGAGCTTCCTGGAGTGTGAGAGTCATGATTTCCAAGAAAAAAGTTGTCCAAATCGATACTGGCGAAAATTCAACTTCGGCACCAAACCCGCCGGCCAATAAAGGGCTTATTATCGGCGAATGCCGCCTCAAGTTAACCAAAGAATTCAAACCTATCGTAGTTCGTTTTTTCGAAAAAGTAGACGATGAACTGTTTGCTTTTTCGGACAAGGCCGTTAGCAGTACCTTGCAAGAACTTTATTTTGAAGCCATGCGTTATATCCGCAAGGAACGGGAGACAATCGAGCGTGGCTATATGAACAGTGTGTTGAGGCGCTATGATGACTTTTGGAACCCCAAGATTCGTCCGGTAACTTCGATCCCCCAAAAGCCCCAAGAGTTGGATGAAGAGGATTTCTCCCTGGTGGAAAATGAAGATCTGGAAGAAGATTTGGCCATTGCCACTCTGATCAATAAAGGCGTTAATCTGTATCACCGGGATTTATATATTCTCAATAAGCGTTTTGCCAAGCTACTGGGGCGCAACGAGGTGGGCAACGAAGAGAATCCAGTCGGTCCTTACCGCTTGGGTCATGCGTTCGCCGATGTATTGCGCCCTTTGACATTGGAACTCAAAATCAAACTGCTATTGTTCAAACTTTTTGAAAAGGAAGTCGTCAGTGACCTGGGCATTGTCTACGACGAAATCAATGAAACCCTGGTCAAGCATGGCGTTCTGCCTGAAATTGCCAAAAAGGTCAAGAAAAACGCTGATTCTACCTCGAACGACAACCATCGAGCAGGCAACAAGGAACCATTCAACCCCGATAATGCCGCCTATGCCCAGGCCCTGCAAGCCATGCAAACGTTATTGTCCACCTGGCGCAGCCAGACGGGACTGACACCCCTGGCCGCCAGCGCTGGGCAGCCTGGGGTGGTAGTCAGTGATAGCCGGGAAGTAATAGGGACATTATCCGCCCTGCAAGATCCCCAGTTTACTACCAAATTCACGGAAGCCCTGAAAAATGGCGAGGATGCCAATCTCAAACTGATGATTACCGAGCGGCTCAGCCAAAATGGCAGGGAGCGCCGGACCCTTGCTCAGATGGACGAAGATATCATCGACATGATTGGGATGATCTTTGATTTTATTCTCGAAGACCGCAATCTGCCCGATCCGGTGAAGGTGATTCTTGGGCGCCTGCAAATTCCCATCGTCAAAGTCGCTATTCTCGATAAGGCTTTTTTTGCCAAGAAAAGCCATCCTGCCCGGCAACTATTGAATCAACTGGCCCATGCCGGAATTGGTTTGTCCGGGGACGAAGACCTGGATCATAATCCGGTTTTCCAGCAAATCAATGCCGTGGTGGATCGGATTCTCAATGAGTTTGATCAAAACGTCGGCTTCTTTGAGGATTTGTTGCAGCAGTTTTCTCAGTTCATGGAGCAAGAAGGACGCCGCAGCACCATGATGGAAAGCCGCGCCCGTCAGGCTACCCAAAGCAAAGAGCATCTTTTACTGGCCAAGCACGAAGTGGCCAAGGAGTTGGGAAAACGCCTGCAAGACCGGGATATACCACCGAGGATCAAACGCTTTTTGAATTCCACATGGAAGGACGTCTTGCTATTGGCTTGTTTACGCAAGGACAAGGAACCCAAGGCCTGGCGGCAAAAGCTTCAACTGACCGATACTTTGATCTACAGCTTGCTTCCCCCCGCCAATGACAAAGAAAGGAAACGCATCATTCAATGTATTCCCGGCATGCTCCGCGCCGTTCACCGGGAATTGGAAAATATATCCTTTGACCCAAAGCAAATTGCGATTTTCTTCAAAGAGTTGAAGCTGCATCATCATGCTTGTCTCAAGGGCGATAACCACAGCGATGTGTTGGATCCCGTATTGGACCGGGAATTGAAAGCCATCGCCGCCAATTTGCCGGAAGTGGATGATTTGGAAGTGGGCGATTTGACCGATATCAAGGAAGAAGATCTGGAAGAAGAAATCATTCTCATGACCAACGAGGAAGACGAACAAGGCGATGAATTTTTCGAACAGGCCAAGTCATTGGAAATGGGAGATTGGCTGGAACTCACCGATGCCAAAGGGAAGAAGGTCAGGGCCAAATTATCATGGAAAAGCAAAGTTACCGGGATCCGCGTGTTTGTCAATCGACGGGGGATGAAAGTTGCTGAACATACCCTGCATGGGTTGGCTGCTGAATTGCGCAGCGGCCGCGCCAAACCAATTGAAGGCAAGGTTCCGCTCATGGATAGGGCGCTTTCGGCCATGATGACGACCCTCAAGCACCCGGCCAAGATGCAAGGAGAAGAAGGCCAGGCTTTATCCGGCGGGGAAATACTTGCTTAACCCGGATTCAAGTAATTCGATTGTGTCGCAAAACGTGACTTCCCGATAACGGTTGCCGCCAAATCAGCTGAGGAACGGCACCAGCAGCAATGCCGTCAGGCTCAATACCTTCGTCATCGGATTGATGGCCGGACCTGCCGTATCCTTATAGGGATCACCTACCGTGTCCCCCGTGACGGCGGCGTGATGGGCAGGTGATCCCTTACCGCCATAGTGACCCGCTTCGATGTATTTCTTGGCATTGTCCCAAGCGCCGCCGCCGGTGCCCATCGCCAAGGCCAGTAACAAGCCGGTGGCGATAGCTCCCATTAACATCCCGCCCACCAAGAGCGCCATGCTGCCATTCGGTGTCCACGGTGCGGCCAGGGCGGCCAAGATAGGCGCCAAGACCGGTAAGGAACCAGGTAATATCATGCTGAGAATGGAAGAACGGGTCAGCATGGCAACTGCCCGGGCGTAATCCGGCAGGGCGGTACCGGCCAGGATGGCGGGGTTCTCCTGAAACTGACGCCGGACTTCCTCGACAATTCGTCCGGCGGCTTTACCCACGGCATCCAGGGCCATGCCGCTGAACAAGAACGGCAGCAGGGCGCCGCAGAAAATGCCACCAAGCACGAATGGGTCATCCAAAGAAAAATCCAATAAGTTCCCGGCAGTCCCAAATTCCAGACGGTAAGCGGCAAACAGCGCGAGTGCGGAAAGCCCCGCCGAACCGATGGCGAAAGCTTTGGTCAGCGCCTTGGTCATGTTGCCCGCGGCATCCAGGGCATCGGTAGCCTCTCTCACTGCCTCGGACAGCCCCGCCATCTCGGCGATACCTCCGGCGTTATCGGCTACGGGACCATAGGCATCGATACTGATGATGCTGGGCGTGAGCGCCAGCAGAGCGGTGGTTGCGATAGCGATGCCGTAGATGCCCGCCAGTTGGTGAGCGGTAATGATGCCGAGAGCGACCAGCAGTGCCGGCAATGCCGTGGATTTCATGCCCACCGCCAGGCCGGTAATGATGTTGGTGGCGTGGCCTTGACAGGAGGCTCGGGCAATCCGTTGCACTGGAGAAAATCGCAACCCCGTGAAAAAGGCGGTATTGATGACCAGGCCCAGGCCCAGCGCCAAACCCACAAGCGCGGTATAGAATAATGGCTCATCCAGATGTGCGAGCTTGATAATGAGGTAATATCCGGCGGCGGCGAGAATCAAACAGCAAATCACGGTTCTCAGCAAAGCTAATCCCACTTGCCCGCTTTTGGGGAGCCACAAACACTGGCCGCCAATCAATCCCGCCGTCAACGCGGCACCACCCATCGCCAAGGGGAAATATTGCAGTAGCGGCTGATGAGGCGACTGCCAGGCGGCAATGAGAAGCGTTGCCACCAGGGTGACGGTATAGCTTTCGAAAACATCGGCGGCCATGCCGGCGCAGTCGCCGACGTTGTCCCCCACGTTATCGGCAATCACTGCGGGATTGCGGGGATCGTCTTCAGGGATGTTTTGCTCCACTTTGCCGGCGAGATCGGCTCCCACGTCCGCGGCTTTGGTGAAAATACCGCCGCCCAAGCGACCGAAAATACTGATCAAGGAAGCGCCGAATCCCAGTCCTGCCAAAGGTGCGAGATCGGGAGACTGTGGGTTGCGGGATATCAGCAAGAGATAAAAGCCGCTTACTGCCGCCAGCGCCAAGCCGCCAAGCAAAAAGCCGGTGACCGAGCCGCTGCGGTAGGCGATTTGCAATGCCTTGGCCAAGCTGGTTTGTGCGGCGGCAGCGGTTCGTACGTTGGCTTGGACAGCTACCGCCATGCCGATCATGCCGGAAAAGGCAGAGCACAGGCCGCCAATGGCAAAGCCGCAGGCTGTCAGGGGGCCGAATTTGGGAATGGCCCATAAAATGACAAAAATCCCCAGGCCTACAATGGCAATGGTGCCGTATTGCACCCGCATGAATGCCGAGGCGCCTTCGCGAATGGCCAGATAAGGCGTTTTCAACGCTTCGCCACCCCGCGGCTGGCGCAGTACCCAAACCGCGCAGACAAGCGCGTACAAAGCTGCGGCTGCAGCGGCGCCAAGGTTTAATTGCATGGTCCAGTGCATGAGATCCCCCCTTGCAGCACAATGACAGAATACGGAAAGTTCAAAGCTTGCTTGAACTCCCCACCACCCGGATCCGTCTTATGGACATCAGTATTTACACAGCTTACATCCCTTGAAATAATGCATTCACAACTCAATGCCATCGTAACACAATCCAATATGACGCCCACGACCCCTGCCACGGATGATTTGCTTCTGCTGCTCGATGTATTGCCAGTCTCCCTGAAGGAGGTTTTCAGCGGGGATGCCCGGAGGGGCCTGCTGGAAATCGTCATGGATCTGGGGCGTTTGCCCCAAGCCCGGTATGAAGACCGCTCCGTGGTTTTGAGCGAGTTTCCCGTCACACGCGAGGATATTCATCATGTGGTTGCCCAGATGGGGGAATTCGGTGCCGATAACCGGGCGGGAATTGAAGGGACACTGCATCGCATTTCCGCTATCCGTAACCGCAAACAAGAAATCATCGGTTTGACCCTGCGGGTTGGCCGGGCGGTGACGGGGACCATCGATATGATCCGGGATCTGGTGGAAAACGGCCGCAGCTTATTGTTGTTGGGCCGGCCAGGTGTGGGTAAAACCACCAAGCTGCGGGAAGTGGCAAGGGTGCTGGCCGATGATCTTGGGAAACGGGTGGTGGTCATCGATACTTCCAACGAAATCGGCGGTGATGGCGATATTCCCCATCCTGCCATCGGCGGTGCCCGGCGGATGCAAGTGAGTCACCCGAACCGGCAGCATGCGGTGATGATTGAAGCGGTAGAGAATCACATGCCTGAAGTCATTATCATCGATGAAATCGGCACCGAGGCCGAAGCCATCGCTGCCCGCACCATTGCCGAACGGGGGGTGCAGTTGATTGGCACCGCCCATGGCAATACCCTGGAAAACCTGGTCCAGAATCCCACCTTGTCCGATCTGGTCGGGGGAGTGCAAACCGTTACCCTGGGAGATGACGAAGCCCGCTTCCGCGGCACCCAGAAAACCGTCAGCGAACGCAAGGCGCCGCCTACATTCGAGCAAGTGGTGGAATTGGTGGCGCGGCAAGAACTGATTGTTCACACCGATACCGCCGCAGCGGTGGATGCCATTTTACGGGGCGAAGAGGCAGGCGGATTGCGCCGCACGCCGGCGGGGGAAAGCCGGGTAGAAGCAGAGCCAGCGCCGGCCAACGGCCAGGCCGGCAACAAGCTAACGCCGGAAGCCTTGAAAGGGGAAGTCCGCATCTATCCCTATGCCATCAGCCGGGATATGGTGGAAAGGGTGATTCGCAGTTTCCGCTTCGATGCCCGCACCGTAGCCAATCCCGAACGGGCGGATATGATTCTGGCGCTGCGTTCCCGCGCCGACGATGCCCGCCTGCGGCGTATCCTCAACGCCACCGGCCTGCCCTTGCACTCGGTCAAGAAAAACTCCACGGCGCAAATCCGCCGGCTGCTCCACAACGTGTTTTCCCAGCCGGAAGAGGTAGCCAGCGAGGATATCGACGCAGCGGTGAGAGAAACCGAGGAGGCGGTGCAGAAAGTATTGGAAGAAGCGGTCGCCGTGGAATTGATGCCCCAACCCCGGGAAGTGCGCAAGATACAGCACCATATCGTCAATCGCTATCATCTGGTGGCGGAAAGCGTGGGCTCTGATCCACTCCGCCATTTGGTGATTTATCCCGGCTGATAGAAACTTAAAAGCCGATTTGATCCAAAAGCACGGCGATGGCGCACGAAGCCAACCGGCTTTTGGGTGGATCGGAACGAGACGGTAACACAATGGGCACTTTGGTGCCGAGGACGATGCCGGCGAGGGTAGCATTGGCCAAATAGGCCAGATCCTTGGCGAGAATATTGCCGGAATTAAGATCGGGGGTGAGTAACACGTCCACGTCTCCTGAAACTTCGCTGTCGATTTGCTTGATTTCCGCAGCCTTGCGGGAGATGGCGTTATCAAAGGCCAGCGGGCCATCGACAATGGCGTGTTTGATCTGCCTTCTCTGAGCCATTTTGCTCAGGCACGCGGCATCCACGGTGGAGGGGATTTGTGGCTTGACTACTTCGACCGCGGACAAGGCTGCCACTTTAGGCTTTTCTACCCCAAGGAGGCGCGCCAAATCGACGGCATTTTGAATGATTGCAGCCTTTTGCATCAGATCCGGGGCGATATTGATGGCGGCATCGGTCACATAGAGCAACTTGTGGTAGGTAGGCATCTCCCCCAAAAAAACATGACTGACCCAGCGGCTAGTACGTAAATGGGCCAGTACCGGATGCATCAGGACATCGGTGTGAATCCAGCCTTTCATCAAACCCCGTACTTTGCCTTCGAGCACGAGTTGGACGCCCTTCTCCGCAGCTTCTTGTTCTGAGTGGGCTTCGGCAATCGGGAACTGGTTCCAGTCAGTGTGTCCCGTGTCGGCGATGACTTGCTGGATTTCAGCTTTGTCTCCTATGAGCACAGGCTCTATCAAACCATGTTCGGCGGCCTCCCAAGCGCCTTCCAGTACATAAGCTTCCCCGGCGTCCACCACTGCCACCGGTAGCGGTGGATGGGACTTGGCCCGTTGGATCAGGCTTTCCAGATCAATGGCGTCTTTGTGCATGGTTTGGCTGTGTCCAATATCTCAAGAGGAGAAGTTATCTTGCGTGGCTAGCGGCCATTGCCAATCGCGTATCTCGGGCATGTCCTCGCCATAATGGGTGATATAGCGGTGGTGGTCAATCAATTTGTCACGCAATAATTGTTTGATATGGGCTGCTTGATGCCCCAACTGGGGTACCCGGTCGATCACATCCATCACCAGATGATAGCGGTCCAGGTCGTTGCGAACCGCCATGTCGAAAGGGGTGGTTGTGGTGCCTTCTTCCTTGTAGCCTCTGACATGCAGGTTCTTGTGATTGGTGCGCCGGTAACTGAGCCGGTGGAGCAGCCAAGGGTAACCGTGAAAAGCAAACACAATCGGCTTGTTGGTGGTAAAGAGAATATCGAAATCCTTATCGCTAAGGCCATGGGGGTGCTCTTCCGGCGGCTGTAATGTCATCAGGTCAACCACATTGATCACCCGGACCTTCAGCTCGGGAAGATGCTGACGCATGAAATCCACCGCTGCCAGGGTCTCTATGGTAGGAACATCTCCCGCGCAAGCCATGACTACATCGGGCTGCGAGCCCTGGTCATTGCTGGCCCACTCCCAAATGCCGATACCCGCCGTGCAGTGCTTGATGGCTGCGTCCATCGTCAGCCATTGGGGTTCGGGTTGCTTGCCGGCGACAATCACATTGATGCAATTACGGCTTCTCAGGCACAAATCGCTGATATAAAGCAACGTATTGGCATCGGGTGGAAAATAGACCCGGATCAGCTCAGACTTTTTGTTGACTACCAAATCGATAAAGCCAGGGTCTTGATGGCTAAAGCCATTGTGATCCTGACGCCAGACGTGGGAAGTGAGTAAATAATTCAAGGAGGCGACAGGTCGGCGCCAAGGGACTTCCTTGGCTTCCTTGAGCCATTTGGCGTGCTGGTTGAACATGGAGTCGACGATGTGGACGAAGGCTTCATAAGTGGCAAAAAAGCCGTGCCGTCCGCTCAAGAGATAGCCTTCGAGCCAACCCTGGCAAGTATGTTCACTGAGAATCTCCATGACCCGGCCTTGGGGAGACAAGTGGTCATCGCCGGGGATGGATTCCCCCAGCCAGACCCGGTCGGTCACGTCAAAGACGGCATTGAGACGGTTGGAATTGACTTCATCGGGTCCCATGAGGCGGAAGTTGCGAAGATCCCGATTGAGTTGAATCACATCCCGTAAAAACCGGCCCATTACCCGGGTGGCTTCCGCCTTGATTGTGCCTGGGTTGGGGACATCGACCGCGTAATCGTCAAATTCCGGCAGCCGCAGGTCTTTGATCAATAACCCGCCGTTGGCGTGAGGATTGGCGCCCATGCGCCGGCACCCTTTGGGGGCCAGGCTTTGCAACTCAGAAATTAAAGCGCCGTTTTGGTCGAACAACTCTTCGGGGTGGTAACTTTTAAGCCACGCCTCCAATTGGGCAAGCCGTTCTGGGTGGTGGTGGACATCGGCCAGAGGGACTTGGTGGGAACGCCATGTGCCCTCCACCGGCAGGCCATCCACTTCTTTTGGCCCGGTCCAGCCCTTTGGGGTACGTAACACAATCATGGGCCAGGCAGGGCGGGAGAGGTTGCCATTGACCCGGGCAGACTGTTGAATTTCCTGGATCTTGTGAATGGTTTTTTCCAAGGTTGCCGCAAAATCCAGATGCACTTGGGCCGGGTCCGAACCTGCCACGAAGTAGGGCGACCAACCGTAGCCCCTGAGTAATTGTTCCAATTCTTCCCGGGGAATGCGTGCCGGTACTGTCGGGTTGGCGATTTTGTAGCCATTGAGATGCAAAATCGGGAGTACCGCGCCGTCGCTGGCGGGATTGAGGAATTTGTTACCGTGCCAAGCGGTAGCCAGGGGGCCTGTTTCCGCCTCGCCATCGCCAATGACGCAACAAGCCAGCAAGTCCGGGTTGTCGAAGACCGCGCCAAAAGCGTGACTGAGGGAATAGCCCAATTCTCCCCCTTCGTGGATGGAGCCGGGCGTTTGTGGTGCGCAGTGGCTAGGCACGCCGCCAGGAAAGGAAAACTGCCGGAAAAATTTGCGCAAACCGTCTTCATCTTGGGTGATGGCCGGATAAAACTCGCTGTAAGTCCCTTCCAGGTACACATTGGCCAATACCGCGGGAGCGCCATGGCCGGGGCCGGCAATGAAGATAGCGTTGAGGTCGAGTTGGCGGATGATCCGGTTCATGTGGATGTAAATCAAATTGAGTCCGGGACAGGTGCCCCAGTGTCCCAGCAATCTCGGCTTGACATGCTCCAGCCGCAAGGGTTTGCGGAGCAATGGGTTATCCAACAAATAGATTTGGGCGGCGGACAGATAGTTGGCGGCGCGCCAGTAGGCGAGCAATCGGTTCAGTTCGGTGTCGTCGAGGAAAGGGGGGTGCGTATCAGCCATCACGATTCCTCCGTAGGAATGGCAAGAGATTGGCGGCGATTTCCCGGGCCTCGTCGGTGGCAATCGCCAGAATTTTTATTGTGCCATGGTCTGATTGAATTTCCATGACATCATCAGTAGTGCCCTGATTTTTGTCTGCATCGACTATCAACCCCAGTCTATCTAATTTCTCGCAGCAACGTTGGCGGACTTCGGTATCGTGTTCCCCGATGCCGCCGGTAAATATCAGGGCATCGACTGGGTCAAGCACGGCAAGATAAGCGCCGATGTATTTTTTTATCCGGTAGCAAAAAATTTCCAGGGCTAATCGGGCACGCGGGTCGCCATTTTCAATCGCCTGGTGTATCTGGCGCATATCGTGCAAGCCAGCCAGGGCCTGGAGGCCGCACCGGTGATTAAGGTACTGATCCAGTGAATCAGGATCGAATCCTTGCTGAATCAAGTAAAGGAGAATGCCTGGGTCGAGATCACCAGGTCGAGTGCCCATCACCAATCCTTCCAGTGGTGTCAATCCCATCGAAGTGTCGATACTGCGGCCTGCCGCGATGGCGGCAGCGCTGGCACCGTTGCCCAGATGTAAAGAGATCAGATTGAGCCTTTCCAAGGGTTGATTCAGATATGCCGCCGCCCGTTTGGCAACATAGGCATGGGAAATGCCATGAAAGCCATAACGGCGCACGCCATATTCTCTATACCATGCTTCTGGTACGGCATAGCGGAAGGCGTGTTCGGGCAAGGTTTGATGAAAGGCGGTGTCGAAGACGGCCACTTGAGGAATGTCCGGCCAAAGCCGGCTGGCGATTCGGATGCCTTCTAAATTGGCGGGGTTATGAAGCGGCGCCAGGGGAATGGTGGCTTCGATGGCCTGGAGCACGCTGTCGTCGATGATGGCGGGTGCTTGAAACCTTTCACCACCATGTACGACCCGGTGGCCGACGGCTTGCAACCGGCCGTTTTCGGCAAGCCATCCCCCGTCTTCGAAAATTTGGGAAAGCATGGCCAATCCTTGCCGGTGGTTTCTGACCTGGACCTGTCGTTCCACGGCGGGCCGGCCTTCGAGACGATAGGCGAGGCGGCTTTCGGGGGTGCCGATGGCCTCTAGCACGCCCCCGCCCAAAGATTTCAGGTCGCTGCTGGAAAAAAATTCGAATTTGATAGAGGAGCTGCCGCAATTGAGAACCAGTAACAGTGAGGTCATCGGCAATCCTGTCAGGGGTTGTCAATAGTGCGACTATTGCATGGGGAGAATAGAATTTCAATGCTGCCATGGCCTTTGTTTTTTCAAAGGAAGGCTGGCGGTGATGGAATCCCCTTCGATCCCCCTTTGAGAAAGGGGGAGGTTGATTGGTGGGTTTGCAATTCCTCTCAATCCTCCTTCGGAAAGGGAAGGAATTGGTGGTGCTGGCTCCCCCATTGGAAAACGGGAAGGTTGATTGGTGGGGTTGAATCTCCCTTGCTCCCCTTTGAGAAAGGGGAAGGTTGATTGGAGTGTGTTGTCTTGAAGCTTCCCTTTTTTAAAGGGAGGTTTGGAGGGATTTTCCCGGGAAAATGTGTTGAAATGAGCAGTTCCGGTGATTGACAGGAAGAGCCATGCATACCGCTTTGTTTAATCTTGGTTTTCGTCCTTTTTTCTTATTGGGTGCGGCTTTTGCCGCTATTGCCATGGGGTTGTGGATCGGCCCGCTTTTTCCAACCGCGTTGATGTGGCATGCCCATGAAATGGTCTATGGGTTTGCGGTGGCTATCGTTGCCGGTTTTCTCCTCACCGCGGTCAGGAATTGGACAGGCGTTCAAACATTGCGCGGATTGCCTTTGGCGTTACTGGCGGGGTGTTGGTTAGGCGCCAGACTGTTGGCTTTAAGTACGGCAACTTTGTGGTGGGCTACGGTTTTGGATTTGGTTTTTTTGCTGGCTTTATCGGTAGCGGTGGCCTGGCCCGTTGTTAAAGTCAAGCAATGGCGCCAGTGGGGAATTTTGACCTGTCTTGGGTTTGTGGTCTTGGGGCAGTTTATATTTTCTCTGGGTGCACTTGGAATCTGGGACGGAGGACAACGGCAAGGCATTCTTATCGGCCTGTATGCCGTGATTGGTTTGATTTTTATTCTCGGCAGGCGGGTGATGCCGTTCTTTATCGAACGGGGTGTGGGATATCCTGTGACTCTTAAGCAATATGCCCCGCTAGACCGTTGGCTCATGCCGTTGTACACGCTGTTTGCCGTTCTGGCCGTGCTGTTGCCGGAAGGCTTCTTTGACCGGCTGGCGGCCTTCGCGCTGGCCGCCGCACACCTCATCCGGCTGGCAGGCTGGCATACCCCGGGAATCTGGAAAAAGCCGTTGCTGTGGGTGTTGTTTGTTGCCTACGGCTGGTTGATTCTGGGCTTCATGTTTTATGGTGCTGGAAAAACCAGTCTTGCTATTCATGTCTTTGCCGTTGGTGGCTTGGGTGGCATGATTCTGGGAATGATCTGCCGGGTCAGTCTGGGCCATACCGGGCGAAATATCCATCAGCCACCCAGGGCGGTGACGGCCTTATTTTTGCTGTTGTTTAGCGCGGCGGTTTTCAGGACTGTTTTCCCATTGCTGTCGCCACTTCTGACCTTGGTTTGGTACCGGTTGGCAGGTGTGGCATGGATTGCAGCTTTCCTTGGTTTTTTGTGGTGGTATGCGCCGATGCTGTGGCAACCGCGGGTGGATGGGAAACCAGAATAGATGCTTATGACTAAGCGCCTTTTTCCGCCAACCTACGGGTTTCCATTGCCAGCTGTTCCAGTTTATCTGCGGTCTTTTCCAGGGCTTCGAGCACCGCGGCATCGACGGCGGCTTCTATCAGGAGGGTGAGTTCGTCCAGGTGTTCTGCTTCCAAACCCTGAATTTCCTCTCTGGAGAGAAGGGTTTTGAATTGTTCGACAACTTTCTGTGCGTGGGTGAATTCGTTCACGGCTACTCCAATATTCTAAATTAAGGAACTTCTGGACAAGTCATCCTTGGCTTGTTCAGAGAGCAAAAAACAAAAATTGCGATTTTTCTCACAAAGTCAATCACTGTCAGTGAATTACTTTGGCGGCACACCCATGTGCCGCAGGCGCCTCTGACTTAATCAGAGGCGCCTTAATCCGAGGGGCGCAGGCTGATGGGTTTCTCGCCTTTTTCATAGATTTCGTGGGGACGGCCGACCAGTTTTTCATCGGGAGGAATGACGACATCGTGGTTTTTGTTGGGATAGGGGGTGTGGTAGAGCACATAACGCATACAATTGATACGGGCGCGTTTTTTGTCGTCGGATTTAATGACGGTCCAGGGGGCGTCGGCGGTGTCGGTGTAGAAGAACATCGCCTCCTTGGCCTTGGTGTAGTCGTCCCATTTATCCAGGGATGCCAAATCAATGGGGCTCAATTTCCATTGTTTTAACGGATCGGTGCGGCGGGCCTGGAAGCGGCGGAATTGTTCTGGACGGCTCACCGAAAACCAGAACTTGAACAGTCTAATGCCGCTATTGACCAGCATCCGCTCCAGTTCCGGGGCCTGACGCATGAATTCCAGATACTCCGCGTCGCTGCAAAATCCCATGACCCGTTCCACGCCGGCACGGTTGTACCAGGAACGGTCGAAGAAGATCATCTCTCCGGCGCTGGGCAGGTGTTGAATATAGCGCTGGAAGAACCACTGTCCCCGTTCGTACTCGGTTGGTTTTACCAAGGCGACGACTTGCGCGCCACGGGGGTTGAGGTGTTCCATGAAGCGTTTGATGGTCCCCCCTTTGCCGGCGGCGTCGCGGCCTTCGAACAGCATGAGGATTCTTTCGCCGCTATCCTTGACCCAGTTTTGCAGTTTTAATAATTCGATTTGCAGTTCTTGTTTGAGTTTTTCGTATTCCTTGCGCTTCATTCGTTCCTTGTAGGGGTAGTCGGGGGGCAAGGATTTTGATTTGATGGTTGTTTTATGCAGCACCGAGGGAGCGTTGTCCACTGCCTTGGTAATAGATTTATGCCGGGTGTCTTCCATTGGAATAAATGATGGTTGAATGTTTTAAGATATCTCTAATATTAAGTTTGAAGCATTTTATATGCAAGAAATAAGCGGCTTTTTTTCTGCCACTGGCGCGCTGGCGAAAGCCATCGACAATTACCAGCCCCGTCAGGCACAAGCGGAGATGGCGCAAGCGGTTGCCGGGGTGATTGCCAAAGGCGGCATTTTGGTTGCCGAGGCTGGAACCGGTACGGGCAAAACCTTTGCCTATTTAGTGCCTGCCTTGCTGTCTGGCCGGCAAGTGATTGTCTCCACCGGCAGCCGGAATCTGCAGGATCAGCTGTTTGTCAAGGATTTGCCTTTATTGCGGAAGACCCTTGGCAAGCCTTTTCAGTTGGCGCAACTTAAAGGCCGTAGCAATTATCTGTGCCATTACCGGATGCAGCAAACCCTGGCTGCGGATTTACTGCGTAATGACCAGGACCGCGCAGACTTGGCCAAGGTTCGCCAATGGATGATCGTGACCCGGGTGGGTGACATTGCCGAGTTTGACGCCTTGCCAGAACATTGGTGGGGTTGGGGGACGCTTACTTCCACCGATGACAGTTGTCTTGGGCAAAATTGCCCCTTCGTTTCCGACTGTTTTCTCCTCAAGGCCCGGCAGCGGGCACACAAGGCGGATTTGCTGGTGATCAATCATCATTTGTTGTGTGCCGACTGGGCGCTGCGCGAAGACGGCTTGGGCGAATTACTGCCCCGGGCCCAAGCGGTGATCGTGGATGAAGCCCATCAATTCGCCGATACCGCGTCCCGGTTTTTGGGCGAGAACATTACTTCCCGCCAGATCCAGGAATTGATTCGTGATTGCGCCGTGGAGCAGCAACAAGCAGGCGTGGTGACGCCAGCGGCCACCCAGGCATTGCAACAACTTCATTTGGCGCTCGGCCAAGTGCAAAACCAGTTGGGGCAAACGCCAAGACGGGGCATGGGAGCGGATTTGGACGGTGAAGTTGGCTTATCTTCTCTCCAGCAAGCGCTGTCGGCTGCGACGGAAGCCCTGGCCCCTTTGTCGGGTGCCAGCGAAGGGTTGGAATCCTGTTTTCAACGGGCGCAGATACTTAATAATCGTCTGATTGCTTGGCTGGCGGGAGACAAGTCCGATTGGGTTCGCTGGTTCGAGGCGGGAAAGCGCAGTTTTGCCTTCCATTCCACGCCCCTGGAAGTGTCGGCCTCGTTTTCCGGGTACCGAAAGGAGGCCAGGGCGGCGTGGATTTTCACTTCGGCGACCTTAAGCGTGGCGGGCAACTTCGATCATTTTCTGGGACAATTGGGGTTGGCGGAGGATTCGGTCAATACCCACGTGTGGGAAAGCCCTTTCGATTACGCCAAACAAGCCCTGATGTATTTGCCCCCCGCCCTACCGGAACCTTCGTCGCGGGATTACATCCCCCAGGTGTTGGCGGCGGCCCGGCCAGTGCTGGAAGCCAGCGGCGGACGGGCGTTTTTTTTGTTCACCAGCCACAGGGCATTGCAGGAAGCAGCTGCCCTGCTGTCTGGTTCGTTGCCTTTTCCGCTATTGGTTCAAGGATCGGCGCCCAAAGCGGTGTTGCTCGATCGCTTCCGGAAACTGGGTAATGCGGTGTTGATGGGCACCGCAAGCTTTTGGGAAGGGGTGGACGTGCGCGGTTCGGCGCTTTCTTGTGTGATCATCGACAAGCTGCCGTTCGCCGCCTTGGGGGATCCGGTATTTCAAGCCCGGCTTGCCAGTCTGCGCCGGCGTGGGCACAATCCCTTTCTCGATTATCAACTGCCGGCGGCGGTGATTGCCTTGAAACAGGGCGCAGGCCGGCTAATCCGGGGCATGGAAGACAGAGGGGTGTTGATGTTGTGCGATCCCAGACTGACCACTAAAGGATATGGCAAGGTGTTTATGGAAAGTTTGCCGCCGATGCGGCGTTGCCGTGAATTGGCACAAGTACAACGATTCTTTGAGGAACATGCACGAATGGGTAAGGGTGGACAATGAAGATTCTCGCTGTTGAAACCGCCACCGAAGCCTGCTCCGCTGCCTTGTATTTGGATGGCGCCGTGCTGGAGCGTTTTGAAATTGCCCCCCGTGAGCATACCCGCCTGATTCTTCCCATGGTGGATGAATTGATGGCAGAAGCCCAGCTGACGCTCAGCCATTTGGACGCCGTTGCCTTTGGCAGGGGGCCTGGTTCTTTTACCGGCCTTAGAATTGCTGCGGGAGTTGCCCAGGGAATCGCAT
>JALSQY010000104.1 GCA_026985035.1 Methylothermaceae bacterium | reverse complement strand
CGATTGTGCTCGATGAATCCACGGGCGTTAAGCAGGTGCTGGCAGATACCTGTGTCGGCTGCAAGGTATGCACCATTGCCTGTCCCTTTGGTACGGTGAATTACGATGCCGACAGCGGCGTCGTTTACAAGTGTGACCTGTGTGGTGGCGATCCGGCTTGCGCCAAGGCTTGTCCCACCGAAGCCATCACCTTCGTGGACGCCCAGCAAACCGGCTATCAACGGATGCGCGCCCATGCCGCAACCCTGTTGAGCGAGTGAGGAGGACGAGACATGGCTTGGACACGTAAGGTTTTACGGGTGGATTTGACCACCGGCCGTTGCCAGGAAGAACCCCTTAATATGGCCTGGGCTTCGGAATATTTGGGGCAACGGGGCCTGGCGAGTAAATATTTGAGTGAAGAAATCGATCCCAAAGTGGAGCCGTTATCGCCGGCAAACAAGCTCATCATGGTGACCGGACCGTTGACGGGTACCATGGCTTCGACCGCCGGGCGCTATTCAGTGGTCACCAAAAGCCCGCTGACCGGCTGCATTGCCTGCTCCAATTCCGGTGGCTTTTTTGGCGCAGAACTGAAATTCGCCGGCTGGGACATGATCATCTTCGAAGGCAAATCCCCCCGGCCGGTCTATCTCTATATTGAAAACGAAACGGCACAACTGCTTCCGGCGGAGGAGATTTGGGGCAAGTCGGTTTGGGACACTGACGAAATCCTGCACAAAAAACATCAGGATCCGTTGCTAAGAATTGCCACGGTGGGCCGGGCAGCGGAAAAGGGCTGTCTGTTTTCCGGCATCATCAATGATTTACACCGGGCCGCGGGCCGTTCCGGGGTGGGGACGGTGATGGCGTCGAAAAACCTCAAGGCAGTGGCAGTGCGTGGCACCCGGGGCATCGCCAATTTGAAAGACCCGAGGCGTTTCATGCAAGTCACCGACGCTGCCAAGCAAGTGTTGGCGGAAAGCCCGGTCACCAGCGAAGGGCTGCCTGCTTATGGCACCCAGGTATTGATGAACGTCATCAACGAAGTGGGCGCCATGCCCACCCGCAATTACCGGGAAGTGCAATTTGAAGGAGCCTACAAAATCTCCGGCGAGGCCATGCACCAACCCCGTCCTTCCGACGGCAAGCCCAATCTGGTGACTAACGCCGCTTGCTTTGGTTGTACCATCGCCTGCGGGCGGATCTCCACCATCGATCAAAAACACTTTTCCGTGGTCAACAAACCCCGCTACTGGCATGCCTCGGGCGGCGTAGAATACGAGGCCGCTTGGGCCCTGGGTTCAGACTTGGGGGTCGATGATCTGGACGCGCTGACTTATTGTAACTTTCTCTGTAACGAGGATGGCCTCGATCCCATCTCCTTTGGCGCCACTGTGGCGGCGGCGATGGAGTTGTTCGAAAATGGTCAATTGACCTTGGAAGACACCGGCGGCATCGATCTTCGGTTTGGCAACGCCGAGGCCTTGGTGCGGGTGGCTGAATTGACCGCCCGGGGCGAAGGCTTTGGCCTGGAAATCGGCCTGGGTTCCAAGCGCCTGTGCGAAAAATATGGTCATCCCGACCTGTCCATGACCGTCAAGGGCCAGGAATTTCCCGCCTACGATCCCCGGGGATTGCAAGGCATGGGCTTGACTTATGCTACTTCTAACCGGGGAGCGTGCCATTTGCGTTCCTACACGGTTTCTTCGGAAGTGTTGGGTGTCCCGGTGAAGACCGATCCTTTGGCGACCGAAGGTAAGGCGGCCATGGTCAAGGACTTTCAGGACGCCACGGCGGCGGTGGATTCCTCCGGCTTGTGTGTATTCACCACCTTCGCCTGGACTCTGGAAAATATTGCCCCCCAAATCGATGCTGCCTGTGCGGGTGAGTGGACGGTGGAAAAACTTCTTGAAGTGGGCGAGCGGATTTGGAATCTGGAACGCAAGTTCAATTTGGACGCCGGCATCACCGCCAAGGACGATACCTTGCCCAAGCGGATTCTCAAAGAGGCGGCCAAGACCGGGCCCGCCAAGGGCAAGGTCAACGAACTCCATAAAATGCTGCCTGAATATTATCAGCTCCGGGGCTGGAGCGCCGATGGCGTGCCGCTGCCCGAAACCTTGCAGCGGTTGGGGTTATGACGGTTTGGAAAAAGGGGAGGCGAGAGTGGGCTATCGGCCGATCAATCTGGCTTTCAGCCGTACCTCATTTACACTTTGGCGCTTTGGCGGCGCGGATAAGAAGTAATGGAAGGTGGATATGAAACACGTCATTGTAGGTACAGGCCCGGCGGGGGTGGTAGCCGCCGATACTCTGCGCAAACTTGATCCCCAATGTGAGATTACCCTCATCGGCTCCGAGCCGGAGCCGCCCTATTCCCGCATGGCAATTCCCTATTATTTGACTGGTAAAATTGACGAATCCGGCACCTATCTGCGTAAACAGCAGGATTATTTTGGCCAGCGGCGGATTGACGTGCACCACGCCAGGGTCGAAGCGGTGATACCTTCAACCCATTGCCTGAAGTTGCAAAACGGGGGCGAACTGAGCTATGACAAATTATTGCTTGCCACCGGCTCCAGACCGTTATCCCCGCCGGTGACGGGGGTGGATCACGAGCGCGTCGTCCATTGCTGGACGCTGGACGACGCCCGCCGCATTGCCCAGTTTGCTCAGTCCGGGAATCGCATCGTTTTGATAGGCGCCGGATTTATCGGCTGTATCATTTTGGAAGCCCTGGCCAAGCGCGGCACACATTTGACCGTGGTGGAAATGGGCGAGCGCATGGTGCCCAGGATGATGGACGGCAAAGCGGGCGGATTACTCAAAGAGTGGTGCGAAAAGCAAGGCATATCAGTCTTGACCGGCACCCGTATCACCGGCATCGAAACTTCGCTTCATGCAGGGGCAACGCCGTTAAGTGTATTGTGCGATGGGCGTCCCGCTTTACCGGCGGATTTGGTGGTACTGGCCACTGGGGTGAAGGCCAATGCGGATTTTCTGAGCGGCAGCGGCATCAAAGTGGATCAAGGCATTGTCGTTGACCGCCACATGCGCGCCAGTATCGAAGATATCTACGCTGCCGGGGACGTGGCCCAGGGGTTGGACTTTTCCACCGGTGACTGGCAAGTCCAGGCCATCCAGCCCACTGCCGCCGATCACGGCCTTATCGCCGCCCGCAACATGGCTGGGCACAAGGCGCGCCACCAGGGCAATCTCAATATGAACGTACTCGACACCCTGGGTTTGATTTCCAGCGCCTTCGGGTTGTGGCAGGGGGTGGAAGGAGGTGATAGCGCCGTGTTGTATGATCGCGGCCGCTATCGTTATATCAACCTCCAGTTTCAGGAGGATGTGTTGGTGGGTGCCACCTGTGTCGGCCATACCAGGCATATTGGCGTGCTGCGGGGATTGATTCAAACCGGCGTGCATTTGAATGGCTGGAAGACCAAGCTCATGCGAGATCCCACCCGTTTTATGGAAGCTTATTTGGCATCGGTAGAGCCGCTTGGCTTCAATGCCCGGTTATTGTAAAACTTGACCGATGGGCTTTATGCACCCCAAGTGATGTGGTCTTTTTGCCTTCCTGCCGGGAGACGGTGTTAGCTTTTTCACGTGATGCTTTATTGAGTAGCGCGAAAGTCCGCTAGACTTTCGGTTCGGGGGCTTGATATCAGCCGTGCAGTCTCTCAACAGCCACGGAAGGAAGACCGAAAACTTCAGAATATCAAAATATTGAAGCGCCAAATCTAAACAAGCAAGCTGTGAAAATCACCGTCAAACTCTTCGCCACTTTGGAAAAATATCTTCCGGCAGATGCTGGTAACCACCAAGTGACGCTGGAAGTACCGCCGGCCGCTTCCGTGCAAACTTGTCTCGATCATTTTCAAATCCCCGAAAAACTACGCCATCTGGTATTGGTTAACGGTGTCTATATCCCACCGGATCAACGCATGACAACGGAATTGAGGGAAGGGGATATTGTGGCAGTCTGGCCGGAGATTGCCGGCGGGTAACCAAAAGTGACGAATTTTTCGACAGGCGGCGAGTGGACGGTTGATTTTCCCCCGCCGGCATTTTTGCTAGTATAGGCGGCATGTCAGGAGCCATTCAGTGATCACCTTCGATACCCTCAAACTGGCCAAGCGCTTACGGGACGCGGGATTGCCTATGATCCAGGCGGAGGCTATTGCCGAGGCGGAAGCCGAAGCGCTGGGGGAGTTTGTTTTGAACAATCTGGCCACCAAGGGGGATATTTCCGAGCTCAAGGCGGATATTGCCGATTTAAGGGGTGATATTGCGGAGGTAAAAGGCGAGATTACCCAGGTTCAAGCGCGGCTCGAGGGCGAAATTGCCCAGGTTCAGGCTCGGCTTGAAGGACAAATTGCTCAAGTACGCTCGGAACTCAAATCGGAAATTTCCGAACTGCGTGGGGA
>JALSQY010000103.1 GCA_026985035.1 Methylothermaceae bacterium | reverse complement strand
GTACCTGATTTTGCCAGTCCGATTCCTGTAACAAATCAATACTCGCCGCCGCTACCGAACAAGCCAGCGGATTGGCCATGAAGGTGGGGCCATGCATGAAACAACCAGGGTCGGCGTGACTGATGGTGCTGGCAATGTCGTTGGTGGTCAAAGTGGCGGCCAGGGTTAAATAACCGCCGGTCAATGCCTTGCCCACGCACAGGATATCCGGGCTGATACCGGCGTGTTCGCAGGCGAAAAGCTTGCCGGTACGGCCAAAGCCAGTAGCGATTTCATCGGCAATCAGTAAGACCTCATATTCCTCGCACAACTGCCGCGCACAGCGGAGATAGTCAGGGTGGTAGAACCGCATGCCGCCGGCGCCCTGGACAATCGGTTCCAGAATCAAGGCGGCCAATTCCCGGTGACGGCGCTCTATCAATTGTGCCAGGGGCGTAATATCCTCTGGATTCCACGAGTCATCAAAGCGGCAGGCGGGAGCAGGGGCAAAGCGTTGCCGGGGCAACAGGCCGGAAAATAAATGATGCATGCCGGTTTCCGGATCGCAAACCGACATGGCGCCAAGAGTATCGCCGTGATAGCCCCGGCGTAGCGCCAATAATCGGTTTTTTCGGGGATAGCCCCGGGCTTGCCAATATTGCAGGGCCATTTTGATGGCTACTTCCACCGAAACCGATCCCGAATCGCTCAAAAAAACCCGGTCCAGAGGGGCGGGCGTCAAATCCACCAGGCGCTGGCACAGCGAAATGGCGGGCTGATGGGTCAGTCCGCCAAACATTACATGAGCCATGCGGGCAAGCTGAGTTTCGATGGCGGCATCCAGACGGGGATGATGATAGCCGTGGATGGCACACCACCAGGAAGCCATGCCGTCAATCAACTCCCTGCCATCGGCCAGCCGCAGCCGCACCCCGCGGGCGGCGGTGACGGGGTATGCCGGAAAGTGGGGGGGCAGGGCCGTATAGGGGTGCCAGATATGGTGATGGTCGAAGGCGAGTTGCGTGCGCCAATCGGTCAATGAATCACCTTGATCTGTCTGTCAAAAGCCTGCTTGACCACCGGTTGTTGACGTGATGCCGCCCATTGCTCCAGTAACATATCCCCCTTGCCGGTACACAGGATTTCGATAGTGTCTTGATCGGTGCGGCAATGAATATGTTCGATGACATTTTGCCTTTCCTTGTTGAGTGCAATGGCCAGCCGCAATAACGCCACTAATCTGAGCCAGCGTTGCTGTTCACTCTTGTTGAAAGGTTTGAGCAGTTCGTGATCGCTGGCCGGCAACCGTTTGCGCTGGCAGCGGACGATAGTCGCCAACAGTTTTTGCTCTTGTTCGGAAATCCCGATCATCGGCATGGCATTGAGCAGATAATAAGCGTGGCGGTGATGGCCGTCGGGGCGGATGAAAATACCGATTTCATGCACCAGAGCCGCCATTTCCAGCACCAGCCTGTCCCGGGCGGGCAGTTCGTGAAGCGCCGCCAATTGATCGAACAACTGCAGCGCCAATTTGGCTACGTGCTCGGCATAATGCATATTGCAATGGAATTTGCGCGCCACCGCCCGCGCCCACGCCAGCGCATCCTGAGTGGTGCTGCTGCGCCTTTGCAGCAACAGGTCCAACAATACCCCTTCCGCCAGGCCAATGCCAGGAATCAAAAGGTCGGGTTTCCCCACCAATTTCATGATTTGCCGCAGCGTATGGCTGGCAGGGATGATGACATCGGCCCGGTCCGGACGCAGCTTCAATTTTTCAATGCGCTGTTGATAGTCCAGCGCATCCAGCTGCTGGCAGATTTGTTTGACATCCCCATAACTCAAGCTGCAGGGGGAGTCATTGCCGAGCAGTGATTGGCCCAATTGGCCCATGGTTTCGATGTTGCCGCCGGTGCCGACGCAGATATCGATCTTGACCCCGTCAATCAATTCCTGGATTTTTCCGGCATTGGCGCTGAAGAATTCATCCAGAAAGCGGATGAACTTACGGTTGTTTTTTTGCTGGCCGAAACGGGTCAACAGGCGCACCGTGCCCATTTTGAAACTTTCCAGGGCAGTGATCTGGCCCTGCTGGGAAACAATGATTTCCACACTGCCGCCGCCGATATCGATGAGTAGCGCATTGTTATCCGAAAGCGCCGGCAAAACATGACGAATGGCCAGATATACCAGCCTGGCTTCTTCCGCGCCGGAAATGACATCGATTTGAATTTCCGTGGCTTGCCGTACCCGGTCAATGAGGGTTTGCCGGTTGTCCACCGAGCGTACCGCGCTGGTGGCCACGGCCCGCACCTGGTTGACGGGAATGCCCTTGCGGTCGATCAGCTGGCGAAAATCCTGAAATGCCTTGACGGCCCGTTCAATGATCTCGTCGCCCAGCCGCTTTTGTTTGAAAGCGTCCTGGCCGAGCCGTACAGGGGCGCGGATGGCTTCGATGATATCGAGTTTGCCGTCATGGCTGAGTCCGCCGATTCGAAGGCGAATGGCATTGGAACCGATGTCGATGACGGCGCTGATGGGGGAGGTGTCCGTTATATTCATGGGCGTTATTTTAATGGTTTTACGCTGATATTGCTCATCCGCCCGGGCAGAGCAACCATGCCTTGCCGCCAGACTGGCAAATGACCGGCAATTTTTTGCCGAAAATGCAATTAAATTTTTATAACTAATTGATATGTATAGGATATAAAAGTTGGCCCGGGGTTTGCTTGGTATGCAGTGATGAAAATTTTGAGCCTTCAGGGAGCTTAACCATGCCACAAGTAATCAATACCAATATTGCCTCCATCAATGCCCAGCGGCAATTGAACCGCAGCCAGGATTCCATGCAGACCGCCATGGAACGCTTGTCCTCGGGCCTTCGCATCAACAGCGCCAAGGATGACGCCGCGGGGCTGGCCATTTCCGACCGCATGACCGCCCAGATCCGGGGATTGAATCAAGCGGTGCGCAATGCCAACGATGGTATCTCATTGGCGCAAACGGCGGAAGGGGCGTTGCAGGAATCCACCAATATCTTGCAGCGGATGCGGGAGCTGTCCATTCAATCGGCTAACGACACCAATACCGCCGCCGACCGGGCCAATCTGCAAAAAGAAGTGAATCAATTGATCCAGGAATTGGACCGGATCGCCACCCAGACCACTTTCAACGGCAAGAAACTCCTGGATGGCACCCTCAGTGGCCAGCAGTTCCAGATCGGTGCCTTTGCCGACCAGAGCATCAGCGTGACCGTGGGGGATGCCCGGACCGAGGCGATGGGAGTTCACAAGCTGACCAACTATGAAGGCGCGGCAGGGACCATCAATGATGCAGTGGCGGCGACCACCAACAATGTGGCGGCCCAGGACTTAACTATTGAAGGGCCGTTGGGGCAGAAAACGATCACGGTGAACGCCGGAGACACCGCCAAGAGCATTGCCGAAGGCATCACCAGTGTTTCGGAAACGACGGGGGTGACAGCCCGGGCGGTGACCTATGCCAAATTGAGTACAGCTTCGGCGCCGGGACAACTTTCTTTTGACCTATATGGCAAGAACGAAACCACGCCAGTCAAGATTTCCACCCAGATCAGCGATGCCAGCGATCTGACCGAACTGGCCAAGGCCATCAATGATCATGCCGGGGAAACCGGCGTCAGCGCGGTGTTGACCGACGATAAGAGCGGTATCATCCTCAAGAACGAGGAGGGCTATGATATCACCCTCGATGTCTACACATCCAGCACCACAACCATGGATTTTCAGGGCTTGAAAGAAGACGGGGAAACCGCGACCACATCAACAGTGACGTTAAATGCAGGTGGTTCTGCCACGGCCGGTGGCAATGTCATCATCGAATCCCACAAATCCTTTACGGTGACCACGACTGCAGCGGGTTCATTGTTTCAAAATGCAACGCCCACTCCTTCCAGTCTGGAAAAAGTCAGTGAACTGGATATCGGCAGCCAGCGGGGCGCCAATGACGCCATCTCGGTGATTGATGGGGCGCTGGCGTTCATCGCCGATACCCGGGGCGATCTGGGTGCCATCCAGAACCGTTTTACTTCCACCATTGCCAATCTGGAGAACGTTTCCCAGAACGTTTCGGCTTCGCGCTCGCGGATTCAGGACGCGGATTTCGCCAAGGAATCGGCGGAGCTGGCGCGGACCCAGATTCTGCAACAGGCCGGCACCGCCATGCTGGCCCAGGCCAATGCGTCGAACCAAAATGTACTCTCGTTGTTACAAGGCTAGCGCGTAGGGGGGTGGGGAGCGGGCTTGCCGCTCCCGCTTTTTTTGAACGTGAGCCGGTTTTTGGCCTACGGGTTAAAGCTTTTGCCTGCCTGGTCGATACAGGGTGTGAACGCAATTTATTGTAAGTTTTCACTCAATCGATACCAGGAGGTAAATTCCCATGGCTCAAATCATCAATACCAACGTAGCTTCCAT
>JALSQY010000102.1 GCA_026985035.1 Methylothermaceae bacterium | reverse complement strand
TCGGCTTGCCGCCATCGTTTGAGGCTGCCTTCGAGAAAATCGGGAAGCGGGGCCTGGCCATCGGCTAGTCTATGTTTTGTTTCCCAGATGCCTGCGGCAATAGCGCGTTCTGTGGCGCTGTAATTTTCCGAATCAAAGGCAAGGGGGGTGCCCTCCCAAGGCTCGGGCAGTTGGGAGGCCAGTTTTTCTGTGACTGGATGCTTTTCCACCAAGGCGATCAGGGGTGATTGCTCAATGGGAGCATCGGGGCGATTGACCAGCACGGCCACGACCGCAACCGTCAATGCAGCGCCGGTTAATGCAGGTGCCAGTACCGGCGCAGCCGGCAGCCAACCGCGCATTTTCTCCCACAATGAAGGCCGCTTTGCCTTGACTTGAGATGGTGTCGTGGCTGGGGATTCGGGGACCTCTTCATGGAGAAGCAGGGAAGTTTCCACCCATAGTCGATAACAGTCTTCGCAGCGGTTGAGATGGGCGAGCATCTTTTCCTTTCCCTGCTTGTCCAGACGATGCTCCAGGAAGGCCGCCATGACAGCATCGGGTGGGCATTCCCCGGCAGGGTCATTGGGCCGGGTGGCTGCAATGCCGCAAGAGGCGGCCAGTTTGTCCATTGCCTCGTGGTTGGGGTTATCGGTCATGGAGAGACTCCTTCAAGTATGCAAGGGTTATAGTCATCATTAAATTGGGGTCAGGCTGGCTTCTTCGCAAGCCTGCTGTAATTGCAGGATCAGCTTATTAAGGCGTTTATAGGGATCGCCACTCAAATCCAACATGGCTTTGATGGTGGGGATTTTCAATCCTTCACAAAAACGCAGCCTGAGCAGCAGCCGGTCCTCATCGCTTAGCTGGAGCCTGGACCGGAGTTTATTCAACATGGGTTCGATACTCGCCGGAACGCTATCGAGTTCGCCCTGAATATAATTTTGCAAGATTTCCAGTAATTCTTTTTTGTCCGGGGTCAAGCTTTGTTCGGGAATTGTGTCATCCGATTGTGATTCTGCCACGGACTCCATGGAGACGTTATCCTCTTTGAATTGAGGTTGGCGATTGCATTGTCCAATCACGGTGGCCACCAATTGTCTGATTTCTGACGGATCACGGTCTGGATAGCGGGTCTGCAACAGGCCGATGGTTTCTTCCCGCTCGTACCGTTCAATCATGAGGGAGCGGTAAGCGTCGCGCCAGATGGGATCTTTCTTGGCCAAGAGCCATGCCGGAGGGCGCCGGTGTCCAAAGCGGGCGCGGACGAAATCAGTCATTAGCCTGCCGGCCAGGACGGCAAGAAAGGTCGTGAATTTGCCTTGTCCTTCCCAGGCCCGGACCCTTTTCCAATCGTTTTCCTGAAGCTTTTCCAGGATAAAATCCAGTGCCTGATGGGCCATGTTGTCATCTTCGGGAAAGCGCTTTTGGGTTATTTTTTGTAAAAACAGCCAATGGTTAAAAACCAGCGCTTTGGGGGTATCTCCAGGATTATCTTGTGTTTTCATTCTATTGTTCTGATACATTGGTGCACCCTTCGTTAACAGAATCACCCACCTAAAATAGATTGGTATTGGCCTGGAACCAAGTAAATATTCCGCATTGTGCCGATGGAGTATGGCGTGATTCATCATTGGTTTGTTTTCATACGAATGTGCTTATCTCGTATGGACGTACATCGATGCGTTTTTTTGCTCCGGGATGGAATTTTTTTTTACTGGATTAGTCGCCGATAGCATTCGTGCCGCGACCTGTATTTATAGCAATGAGTTGTTGCATTTCTCTCAATACCTCAGGCCAGATTGTCGGCCAGTTTCCTTGGTGGTTCAAATTTTTTACTTTTAAGAATTTGGCGTGGGGATACCGTTTGATTGCCTTGGCGACAAGCTCAGGTGGGATTTGCTTGTCATCGGTGCCTGTGACATGAATCTGAAAGACGGCCTTGGGCAGCGCTGGCTGGCGGGCCGGATCCAGGGATTCGGTCAAAGGCGAAAAACCATGCAAGCGTGTCCAGGCCGTGACGTCAAGATTACCTGCCAGGGTGACCACCCCACGTACTTGAGGCAGTTGCGCCGCCATCAACATGGCCAACGTGCCGCCGCCGCTGTAGCCGATGAGCACAATCCGGCATGCTTTGTCAGGCAAGCTAGACTTTAATGCATGGACCATACTGTCAACCACAATGCGAGAATAGCGCTGTTGCGTCCATACCCACGGGTTGCATGAAGAAGAATGATTCAGACCGTGATAGCAAGGACGGCCCAGATATATACTGGCCGCGGGATCGCGTTGCATTAGATCCAAAAGAAAGCTTTTGCTTGGGGTTGGATCTCTGGCGACCCGATGCGGGGTCAGCCAAGCCCGGCCGTCGCCATCGAGATAGACATGCCACTGTCCATTGGCACAAGGCAATCCATTAACAAAAGCCACATGCTTGAATGGTTTTCCAGGCAATATCGCCCGTTGGAATCCCAGCGCTTCGGCGTGTCGGGAAATGGAGGAGGATAATGCCGCACACCCTGTCATATTGGCCGCGCACAATAGCATTAGAAGATTACTTTTTTTGAAAACGGCGGGCCAGACAGTTTTTTTTCTCTTGACAGAGAATCTGGGGCATGATGTACGTGTCCTATTGAAAAGGACTTGCTTAAATGCTTGTCGCCTGACTGTTCCGGTTTTCCTGCCGTGGGACGCCGTAAACGCCTCCATGAGGGGTTGAGGACGGCTATCCGGGCCGCCAACGCCCATGGCAGGGAAACCGGAACAGTTCAAAATGTCAAGCAGATATATCTGTTTAAGCATCAATTGAGCGTTTTTTGTTGTTTGAACAACGACAACTGTAACGGTGTTTCCCATGAGACAAGCTGGTATATCATCACTTTTTTATTGCTCCCTGTCTTTTCTGGTTTTCATGGTAGCCGGCTGTGCGACCGATTCCGGTTTGACCGGCCTTGACCGAGCCGGCATCGCTCCCAAGGACGCCGATAAATTGTATGTTGTGGACTGCCTGTTACCGGCCCAAGTCAGAAAGCTGGGACAGCACATGACTTTCCTCACTGCCCGCCGCCCGGTCCGAACCACCGCGGTGGATTGTGAGATCCGCGGCGGGGAATATGTGGCCTATGACCGGGCCAATTATGCCACGGCCCTGAAAATATGGCTGCCGAAGGCCAAAGAGGGCGATCCCAAGGCTCAAACTTACGTGGGCGAGATTTATGAAAAAGGCACGGGGTTGCAACCCGACTACCAGGCCGCGGCTCACTGGTACCGCAAGGCCGCCGCTCAAGGTTATGCGCCGGCCATGATCAACCTGGGGTTTCTCTATGAGCGGGGCTTGGGCGTCAAGCAAGATCCAGTGGCCGCCCTCAACTGGTACCGGCGGGCTTCCGGTCTGGATCGGACCGACATCGCCTTTGCTGCCTCGGTGGAGATTTATAACCGGAAAATGGATACCCTGCGCGAAGAATCCGCCCGCTACCGACAAGAAGCCAAAAGCTTGCGGGAAGAAGTGGCGAGCCTGAAACAGCGCCTGACCAAAACCCAGTCCCAGCTCCAGCGATACCGCAGCCAGGTCAACCGCCGCCGTCAGGAGATTCACCGCCTCAAACAGTTATTGAATACCAAGAAACAAAGTGTTGGTGCCAGTCCGGAGGAAATCCGCAAGCTGGAAGCAAGTTTGCGGCAGCAGCAACAACAGCTTGCGGCCAAGGAGCAAATGATTGCCAGCCTGACTCAGAAAGCCCGGCAGCAACGGGTGCAACTTGAACAAGTGAAATCCGGCAATCAGCAGTTATTGCAGCAAAAAGAAACCGAATTGGCCGCCCTGAGAATGGAGCTGGCCCGGAGTAAAGAGACAATCAGCACCATGAAGGCGGATTTGGGCACGGCCAAAAACAAACTAAACAGCCTTCAATCCCAAATACAGCAAAGTCAGCAGGCATTGCAAACCAAGGAACAAGCCTTGGCGGCCTTGCGTCAAGAGTTGGCCCGCAGGCGTCAGGATGGGGTGACGCCACCCGCAGAACTGCAACGTCTTTCCCGGTTGCTTCAGCAGAAAGAGCAGGAAATAAACGCCCAAAAAGTGGCGGTGAAAACCCTGCAGGCGCAATTGAAGACTCTGGCCCGGGAAAAGCAGCGTGCCGAACAGCAATTGGCGGAAAAGCAAAAACAACTGGAACAATTGCAAGAACAGATGGCTGACCAGCAAACCCAGAAAGCCCGCCCCGCCGTGGTTGCCAAGGTGGCGGGTCCAAAAATTGAAATCATTGAACCGGTGTTGAGCCCAACCCGCGGCAACTTGGCGGCCAAAATCCGGGGTGAAGTGGAGAAACGGCCGGTGATTGGCAGAATCGATGCGCCGGCGGGTCTGCTGTCTTTTCTGGTCAACGATCTTGAACAGCAGGTGGATGACAAGGGAACCTTCAAGGTGCAGATCGCCTTGCTCGGCAAGGAGACTCCGGTGCATAT
>JALSQY010000101.1 GCA_026985035.1 Methylothermaceae bacterium | reverse complement strand
GGCACTCGCACCACCTCTGACGGGCAGCTTTATATGGCCAGCCATGTGCGCATGGCGGATGGTGTAACGCTGCGGGTCGGGTTGGAGGGATGGGTTGAACCGGCAGATTTTGCGCAACTGCGCCCGGTAGCCGGAGAGCATCGCATGGCCTTTATCTCCAACGCGACCCCGCCGTCACTGCCCAAACAGGCCGTCGCCGCCGGAGATCGGTTTTGTATAATTGCCCTATCTCCAGTGGTGCCAATCCATGACGAAAACGGCGCGGTTTCTATTTTGGGCCTGTCAAATGATGAAATTGCCAGCGCCTGTCTTGGCAAGCCTGTGCCTATTGGCGGATGGGATTCGGAGCATCGAACATCGGTGCCTCTCAGAAGCTGTATTCCGGCAGGGTCCGTCTGGTTTATGAAAGCCGGTGCAGAGGTTCCCACGGCAATCGGAGAGGCGACCGATTGGGGCTTTGGGCGGGTATTGATCGGAAAATGGTAGATTGGAAAACATATGGCAGAAGCTAGTTCGATAACGGCAGCAATGGTTACATTGGTGGCCGAAACACATATTCACGTTGGTGTCGGGCAATCCACCAGTGCATTGGATTTACCGGTCGCGCGTGAAAAAACTACGCATTTCCCGTTTATCCCCGGCTCGGGTGTCAAAGGGGCTTATCGGGTTTGGTATACCGAAAAGGCCAAAGGGGCAGACTGTAAACTGTTGTTTGGCCAGTCAAGTGGCGAAGATGCGGGAAATGACGGCGGTGCCGGAGCGTTGCTGTGTTCCGATGCGCGGCTCATGCTGCTGCCCGTGCGCTGCCTGTCGGACGCCTATAAATGGGTGACTTGTCCGGCAATTTTGCGGCGGCTGGCCCGCGATTGCACACGTGCCGGATTTGGCGCACTCAATTGGTCACCGCCGGTGCCAGAAGGGCGGCACTTTTTCGGGGCTGGTGCGACCGGCGATTGGTTGGGGCTGGAGGAACGAGAATTCGAATGTGCAGGCGCAATTGATGCTTCTGTTATTACTGCGCTGACCGCCTTTGTCGGCCCTGAGATGGCGCAGGATATGGCAAAACGCTTAGTGATTATATCGGATACAGATTTTACTTGGTTTGCCCAGTATGCGTTGCCGGTGATGGCGCGCAATTCTTTGGATGAAAACAAAATCAGCGATGGCGGCCTTTGGTATGAGGAAACTATGGCCCCCGACACTATCCTTTACGCGCTGTTTGGCGAGCGCAAGCCCGGAGTGGTCAAAAAGTTTAGCGATGCGATTGCCACCGCGCCCTATGTACAGATGGGCGGCAATGAAACCATCGGACAAGGGTGGTTCAAAATGGTGCCTTACGCGGGGGATCGGTCGTGACCCAAAGCCTTGCACAAAAACGCGCTGCCGATGCATTGAAAAATATCGAAACCCTGAAAGACAAGGGCGAATATGGCAAATACGTCTCCTACGTCAAAAGCCTGCCCGCTGAAATCATCATGTCGGGTCTTGGGCAAGCCATGGCGTTGGTCAGGTCCAAAAAACTGGCTGGGTATGATCCGCTTTACCAACATCTAAACGATTGGCTGTGCAAAGGGCGGCCCTACGCCAGCGGAGATCTGATCACCAACATTGTGAGCAACTCCGAGGCCGATTACATCCGCGCCCAAGCCGAGGCGATGGCCTATCTGGAATGGCTCAAGAAATTTGCCGTGGCGCTTCTAGACGACGATAAAAACTCTCAAAAAGAGGTGGGTGATGATGCAACCGCTTCCCCGTGAACGACATGCCAAACGGACAAGTGACCGCAATTTTGGCCTTGTGTTCAACAAATTCGTTGATCAGTGGCCGGATGGTGCCACTGACGGGCTTGGCGAAAGCAAAAAAACGTGGCTGAAAAAATTCAACGGGCGTTTGACTGTTCTGCCTGCTCCCGTCGAGCGCATCAAAGAACTGGCCGAAAACAGTCACGGCAAAGCGGTAATTTACCAAACCACCGGGCCATTTGTGACCGGTCTGGGCCTGCCGAACGGTGCGGAAAACGGATTCCTGTGGCACCACACGTTGGGTTGTCCTTATCTGCCCGGCGCATCGGTCAAAGGTATGGTGCGCGCCTGGGCCGAACATTGGTTGGAGACGGACAGCTCGACAATTGCCCGCCTGTTTGGCGGCGACGAAAGCGCGCCCTCTGTCGGCCAACTCATCTTTTATGACGCCCTGCCAGTTGAGACGTTGCACCTTTATACCGAAATTATCACGCCCCATACAGGCGACTGGCGGATAACCGAAACGCCGCAAGACAGCCCGCCCGCCGACTGGATCAGCCCGATACCGGTCCCGTTTTTGGCCGTTAAGGAAGGGGCTAAATTCCAGTTCGCCATTTCTCCGAGGAGCAAGGCATCCGAGAGTGATCTTGATATGGCTCTCAACTGGTTGAAAGAGGCTCTGGAATGGATCGGCGCGGGCGCAAAGACTGCCATCGGGTTTGGGCGGTTCTTAACCATGGAAGATATAGATCGGCATGCACAGGAAGAGAAAACCTATCAGAGCGCCTATGCTGTTTCCCAAAAAAAAGCCTTGTCCAACGCCCCGCCGTCTGTTGGTGATCGTGCCGTGCATGATGAATGGGGGATTCTTGAAATTGAAAGCATTACTGGCGATATGGCTACCGTTTATTCCCTCGACGAAGCAGAGCGCACAACTCTGCCCCTTAGTGAACTGAAAAAACAATGACCACCTATTTCGTCACACGCCACAAGGGTGCCATAGAATGGGCGCGCGCGCAGGGGATCGAGGCCACCTTGATACACCATCTTGACCCCGACACCATCAAAACGGGAGATGCAGTTCTGGGCACCCTTCCGGTCAATATTGCCGCCGAGGTCTGCGCCCGCGGCGGGCGCTACTTTCACTTGTCGCTGAACCTTCCCCCGGAAGCCCGTGGGCACGAACTTTCAGCCAACGATATGGAGCATTTTGGCGCAATACTCACCGAATTCTGCATAAGGAAATGCGAATGAATTGGCTGCAAACTTTCTTGCGCGATTTCTTTAATCTGATGAAAGATCCCGCCTGGTGGGCGGAAAACACCCTTTCTCTGCTCATTTTTTCATTAATGGTCAGTTGGCTGGTGGGCTTCATGGCCCGGCGCCTCAAGGACAAAGAGCGCGCCCCCTTCACCGACTGGAGCGTCGAGGTCGTCGACGGAGAAAGGAAGGATACGGCCTCGCTAGCATGGGATGAAGTCCGCCGCTTTCACGCAAGCCCGCTGGAAGAGCGTCGCTTCATCCAGTCTGCGGTCTCGTCAAGGGGCGAACGGATGAAAATCAACCGTCTGAACGTTTTAAAAGGTGCTGATTGGGTGAAAAGGGATAATACCGTCCGAAAATATATGATATGCATGGATAAATTCCGCATCAGTCAAGATTGCGAAAAATGAAAACCGAAAATCAGGTTCAGATAAGCAATTAACATGCTGATAATTAATATAAAAGAAGCAACAAAAACGAAAAATCAGGTCAATTGCTGCGCGAAAACTATCGAAATGTGGCTCGATGTCAGAAAACTATAGAAAATTCTGCTTTGCATCAATATATTATAGAGGGTATGGTTGGCCAACCTGTCCGCATGAAGGCGGATTGAAACGCCGAAATGCTTGTGGACGAACCGTCGTTCCAAGGTTGGCCAACCTGTCCGCATGAAGGCGGATTGAAACTGGCCGCGATGGCAACTTTCAATTGGTTGCCGGGTTGGCCAACCTGTCCGCATGAAGGCGGATTGAAACTACAGAGCCCAGCGGCCTGCTTCACACTTGTGGTTGGCCAACCTGTCCGCATGAAGGCGGATTGAAACTCAAAAGATAGGTCGATAATCCCATCTTTAAGGTTGGCCAACCTGTCCGCATGAAGGCGGATTGAAACTGGCATAAGTGCTGCCAATTGATCGGATTAGCTCCTTCAGGTTGGCCAACCTGTCCGCATGAAGGCGGATTGAAACTTGTCAATCACACTAACATGCACACCGCTTTTAGGTTGGCCAACCCGTCCGCATGAAGGCGGATTGAAACGAAGCTTAGGCTGATACCCAAGAAGAATATCAAGGTTGGCCAACCTGTCCGCATGAAGGCGGATTGAAACACAAGGGCCAGAAACGCAGGCTTGAAATACCGGTTGGCCAACCTGTCCGCATGAAGGCGGATTGAAACGCCATGACGGATGGGTCGGCTTGCATTTTCTGGTTGGCCAACCTGTCCGCATGAAGGCGGATTATAATAGCCAGTACCCCTCGCTGCTTTCAAACGGTGCGCCGTCCCCGTAAACGCGGCTGCGGCGTTCTCCGTCGTGACCGATCACATAAACCCGCAAGCTGTCGCCTTCGCCCAGCCATGCGGCCAGCCGCTGTGCGATGGCTTCGGCCTTTTGCCGGGTCATACGGGTTTCAAAAACCGAATACTGGACGCGGGTTGCGTTGT
>JALSQY010000100.1 GCA_026985035.1 Methylothermaceae bacterium | reverse complement strand
CCATATAAAGCGAGCCCCTGGGATAGAGTGCCAAATCGCGGATTTTCTTATTCCCTCCCACCATTTCCCGCACCAATTCGATGGATCGACTGGCGCTGCCGGTCATGGCATATACCAGTGCCACCACACCGCCCATGCTGGTTCCGGAAAGGCAGTCCACGGGAATGCCGGCTTTTTCCAAAACTTCAAGCACCCCCAGATGGGCAAACCCCCGGGCCGCGCCGGCGGAAAGGGAAAGCCCCACCTCCCGCCTTGTTATCCAGCGGGCCAACCAATCCAGAGAATAAGGTGCATTGGACAAATACCCATCGGATTTAATTTCACCTGTCTTTTGCAATTCCGCCATGGAAACTTGGAAACACCATGGCTGGCTGCCGGGCGCTTTGCTCTCCGCAAAGGCCTCCTCTAAAATCACCCGGGCAAATCCTCCGTGATGGACCATTTTCTCTGCTTTAAAATCTTTATCCCACGAGGAGTCAGCGGTTGTCACGGCCACAACGGCATCTTTTGCCGTTACATTTTCCGCGAGGGAAAAAAAATCTTCCTGGGATAACGCCAAAATCAGGACTTGATTGACGCCGCCCTCGCGCTGCCAGCGTTGCAGCAAGCGTTTTTGCCACTCAATTGAAGCCCCGGAGACCGAAAAACAATGGTCGGTATCGGCCATAATATCCACCTCCTCCGCACCCGGAAAAAAGGCATCGGGACGCGGAGTCTGTCTGGCAGAATGTCCTTGGCCTTCCGTTTGTGGGGAGACGAGATCCACCAAAACAGACCCTGGATGGTAATAAGCAATCGTACGCGCAAGGGTCTGCAAAAACAGTTTCTGGCGGGGTATCTGAGCGGTGAATACCACGAAACAGCAGGCCGGCCCTATTTCCGCTTCCAATAAATTGGAACGGTGCCTGAGCCGGTGCACCAGCATTTCAATCAGGGCCCGGTAAACTTCTGGTTCACTCTCCAAGAGTTGGCAAAAGGCCTGCTTGGAAAGCCGGTAAACCTGGGTTTCCTTGACCGTCCTGACCGTCGCTGTCACCGGGATATCGGCGAGCAGCGACATTTCCCCAAAAACCTGGCCCGGTCCCAAAAAGATTTGATATCGCTTGGCGCCGGACAATAAATCAACCGTCACGCCTCCCGAGACAATTCCATGGAAATATCGGCCTGGCTCTCCACGGCGGCAAAGGATTGAAAAAGGGGGGAAAGTACGAAATTCCATCAATCCCGCCACCCGCTCGAGCACCTTGGGCGACAGTGAGGCAAAAAAGGGAATATCCCGTAAATTATCCATTGCCCCTTACCCGGGGAAAAGCGCCGTCCATCTGGATTTCAGTTTGGCAGTAGCCGCTGCCGGATCAATCACGCGCAGCCGTCCCCCTTCATCCTGTAACAATCCTAAATGTTTTAATTTTTCCAGACCATCGTGGACTTCGTAATCCATGGCGAAATCCAGTTCTTCCTTGACAAAGGCCTCGACTTTCTCGTCCAGTTCTTGCTGGGTCAACCCTGGCTGTTCCAGTAAAAACGAGTAACTCAACAGGGCCTCTTTGTGTTCTTCCGCACTCGCCAGTTCCACCAAATAGGCAACAGCGCCCAGGTTATTATCCAAATTATAAAAATACAGATTTTTTGCCAGTTGCATCATGTATTCTGTCCGCTGCACCAACACGGAAGAGACTTGCTTCCAGATGATGCCTCCGATGGCTGCCACCGCGCCAATGGCAGCGGTTGGATTGGCGGCCGCGGAAAGCTTCCCGACCGCGCTGGCAATGCCGGTCACTGCCCCGCCACCACCGGTGACCGCCAGCTTGATTTTGTCGAACAGGCGCATTTTGACCTTGGTATTGGGAAAGATGGTTTCCAAATCCGAATGGGGAATATCCTTGAACAGCTTCATGTAGATAGGCGCGGACTGTTGCCCTGCTTCCGGCTTGAGCTGCAGCAAAACAAACAAACGCCGATAGACAGGCACTTGGACCTGTTCTTCTTTCAAATACAGTGATTGCCAGCGCCGCAGTTTGTCCATGCGTACCGCACTGCCCCGGTAAAAAATCAAGGTTTCCTGAAACGCATCCAGATCCACGCTCACTTCCACACCGTAAGGGGAGGTTTTATTCAGGGCGTCGTTCAGCATTTGCTGATTCAACAGGTTGAAATTGGCATCCTGTAGAAACCTTTCAACCTGAGAAATCAAGCGATTTTTGGCGCTTTCATCGGCTACCATTTCCTGCCCCACCGGGGTTACGGTGTCATGATCCGGGTTGAATGGCATATACAGCGGTTTCAGTGTTTCCAGTTCCCTGGCGTAAACGGCATCGTACAGGGTTGCCAAGGCATCGATAAAACGGGGAAAAGCCTCATTGCCTGGATGATTTTGCCGCCACCTTTGAACCAGCAAATGGGCCAATTCCGCAGAGGAAAGCGGAATAAAACGCTCGAGAACCTCTTGGTTGTATTGAATGTTCGATACGGACACTGCTATCTCCTTATTTGAGAACTTTTCGTTTTACAATTCCGGTCAAAGATTTGGCAACTGAGGATTCCGAAGAACCGGGTTCCCAACCCGCTATGCTTCGCTAGGTCCTGGGTGGCATGACCCAATGAACTCACCCCGGTTTTTGGCCAACATCTTGATAAGCTTGCAAACGTCTTGCAAAGGCATCGTGTTGTGACCGGTGCCAACATTCAATAGGGATCGAAGAGGAGGCGAAGCGGAGAAATTGGCTATCAATCACCCCCGATGCCACCAGATCCGGTACATTGATAAGCCGGACCTGGGGCGCGGACTTGACCAAACAAAGCCGGGCGGCTTCCAATCGGCCCGCAAGCCAGGCAGACAAACTATCGGAGGTGACTTCCCAGCTGGCGGGGATACCCGCGCGTTCCAGCTCTCCAAGAGCCGGCAGCCAGATACATGCCTGTTGTTGGCCGAGCATCATTCTCACTGATTCTATTCCCTGGGCCAACGGTAACCCGGGTTCCAGTCCTTTCAGAAGCCAACCAAATTGATGCATGGCCAAAACCGCCATGGCATGGGCAATATTCTCGCTGAATTGCCAACGCTTTTGCGCTTCTCGCACTTGATCGGCAAATCTCCCCCCCCCGGGCACTATCACGACCCGCCCTTGGCCAAATCGGGCAATCGTTTTAAGCCAATGTCTTAAAGTCTCGTTATCTGCCAGGCTGCCCCCCAGCTTAACCACCCACATGATCGGCCGCCCTGAGACCGAAATGGGAAAGCACGTGAATCAGCGCCGCAGCCTTGTCGAAACTTTCTTGATATTCGCGCTTGGCCCCGGAATCGGCGACAATCCCCCCGCCTGCCCAAAAACGGATGGTGTTGCCGGAAAAAACCAGGGTGCGGATGGCGATATTGGTATCCATGGCGCCGTCATAGCCAATATAGCCCAGTGAACCACAATATACCCCGCGCCGGACAGGCTCCAATGCTTCGATGATTTCCATGGCGCGGATTTTGGGCGCCCCGGTGATCGATCCCCCAGGGAAACACCCCCGCAGCAAATCCAGCGCGTGCTTGTCTTCTTCCAATACGCCCACCACGGTACTGACCAGATGATGGACGGTAGCGTAGCTTTCCACTTCGAACAGTTTGGGTACTTTGACCGACCCCAACTTGCAGGTTTTGCTCAGATCATTCCGTAACAGATCGACAATCATCACATTTTCGGCCCGGTCCTTGATACTCTCCGACAGGGCTTCGATCTGATAGAGATCCAACTCGGGATTGAGACTGCGGGGACGGGTGCCCTTGATGGGCTTGGTTTCCACCTTCCCTTCCCGTACTTGCAAAAACCTTTCAGGAGAGGAACTCAAAACCGACCCTTGGGGAAAATTCATAAATCCGGCAAAGGGGGCCGGGTTATATTGCCGGAGAGAGACATACACGCCCCATGGATCTCCTTGGGCCGCCGCACAGAAGCGCTGGGCGAAATTGACCTGATAGCAATCCCCCTCACGGATATAGTGTTGAATCCGGAAAAAAGCCTGGGAATAGGTTTCCCAGGTCAAGTTGGATTTGATGTCGCTGAAGAGATAAAACGTGCCGGGATATACTGGCTCTGGTGCAACCAGTTGTTTTTCCAACTGCGCCCACTGAGCGAGCACTTCCGGCGTGGGCTGCCCCACCAACAGGCATTTTCTTTCGAAATGATCCACCACGCAGGCCCAATCATAGATGCCCACGGCCATGTCGGGGATATCTTCCAAATCCCTTGTCAACAGCGGCAGTTTTTCTATTCGCCGGGCAAGATCGTAGGCAAAATAGCCAATCGCACCGCCAATAAATGGGATGCCGGCCACCGGCTCGCGAAGTTCCCCCAATGCTTTTTTAAGAAGAAGAAAAGGGTCCTCTGGAGATAGGCGAACCCCGTGACGGTCACGAACTTCCGTCATTTGATCCCGGGTTACCAGGGTTTTGATAGGATTGGCGG
>JALSQY010000099.1 GCA_026985035.1 Methylothermaceae bacterium | reverse complement strand
TCTTGGCGGGTGACTGTGGCGTGGTGCCAGCGGATGTTTTTGTTCATCTAACGATACTTGTGAGTTGAAATGAGATTAGAATAAATGAGTCATTCTATACTAAAAAATCTCAATCTTAGCTTAACCTAATGCCGCCAATTCTTTTTTTAGTAAGCTGATTTGATCCCTGAGCTTGGCGGCCTGCTCGAATTCCAGCTCCCGGGCGTGGGCGTACATTTCTTCTTCCAGTTGTTTAATGAGTTTGGCGGCTTCTTTGGGAGACTTCAATTTGCGGCGGTATTCAGCGCTTTCCTCGGCGACTTGAGCTGGTGGTTTGCTGTAACCGGCGCCGGGCACGGGTACTTCGAGAATATCATCCAGAGACCGAGTGGTGCTACGGGGCGTAATGCCGTGTTGTTGATTGTAGGCCATTTGCTTCTGGCGGCGGCGTTCGGTTTCTTCCATGGCCTGTTGCATGGATTTGGTTAGGGTGTCGGCATAGAGAATAGCCTTACCCCGCACGTTACGGGCGGCACGGCCAATCGTCTGGATCAGGGAAACCGTCGAGCGGAGGAATCCTTCTTTGTCCGCATCGAGGATCGCCACTAGCGAAACTTCCGGCATGTCCAGGCCTTCTCGCAGCAAGTTGATGCCCACCAGACAATCGAATTCTCCCCGGCGCAGGTCTTGGATGATTTCCACCCGCTCCACAGTGTCGATATCTGAATGTAAATAGCGTACTCGAACGCCATGATCCATCAGATAATCGGTCAAATCCTCAGCCATCCGCTTGGTGAGCGTAGTAACCAGCACCCGTTCGTCGGTGGCCGCGCGCAGGTTGATCTCCGACAGCAAATCATCCACTTGGGTGACTGCGGGGCGGACTTCCACTTCCGGGTCCACCAGCCCGGTGGGACGGACCACCTGTTCCACCACTGAACTGGAATGTTCCCGTTCGTAAGGGCCTGGAGTGGCGGAGACGTAAATACGCCGGGGGGCCTTGGCTTCGAATTCTTCGAAGGTCATGGGCCGGTTGTCCAGCGCTGAGGGCAGCCGGAAGCCATATTCCACCAGGGTTTCCTTGCGCGAGCGGTCGCCCCGGTACATGGCGCGGATTTGTGGAATGGTGACATGGCTCTCATCGACAAAAAGAATGGCGTCGTCGGGCAGGTAATCGAACAAGGTAGGAGGTGGCTCGCCGGGCGCCCTGCCCGATAAATAGCGGGAATAGTTTTCGATGCCGGAGCAATATCCCACTTCCAAAATCATTTCCAGATCGAAGCGGGTGCGTTGCTCGAGCCGCTGGGCTTCCACCAGTTTGTTGAGCTTTTGCAATTCCGCCAGGCGCTGGCGCAGCTCCTCGCGAATGCCGTCGATGGCATTCAATAAGGTTTGTCGGGGGGTGACGTAATGGGTTTTGGGATAGACAGTATAGCGGGCGATGGGGCTGATGATTTCGCCGGTCAAGGGGTCGAACAGGCTCATCCGCTCGATTTCGTCGTCGAACAGCTCAACCCGCAGCGCCTCTCTTTCCGATTCCGCCGGAAAGATGTCGATAATATCGCCCCGCACCCGGAAAGTGCCGCGGCGCAATTCGGTTTCGTTGCGGGTGTACTGAAGTTCCGCCAGGCGGCGCACCATTTTGCGCTGGTCAATCAGGTCTCCGCGCACCAGGTGCATGACCATTTCAAAATAAGAAGCCGGTTCCCCCAATCCATAGATGGATGAAACCGTCGCGACGATCACCGTATCGCGCCGCTCCAGCAACGCCTTGGTGGCGGACAGGCGCATTTGCTCGATATGTTCGTTGAGGGAAGCGTCTTTTTCAATGTAAGTGTCCGACGCCGGCATGTAGGCTTCCGGCTGGTAATAATCGTAATAGGAGACGAAGTACTCCACCGAATTTTCCGGGAAGAACATTTTCATCTCCCCGTACAGTTGCGCCGCCAGGGTCTTGTTGGGCGCCAGGATCAGGGCAGGGCGTTGCAGCTTCTGAATCACGTGGGCCATGGTGAAGGTTTTGCCGCTGCCGGTGACGCCCAGCAGGGTTTGGTGAAGTTCGCCATGGTTAAATCCATCCACCAGTTGGCGGATGGCCTGGGGTTGATCCCCGGCCGGCTGAAAACTGGCATGAAGACGGAATTTTTTTGCCGCCGAAGGATTCAGCGCGCGCTTGCCTTCGGTTATGATGTTATCTGGCGTTTGGGCCTCTTCCTGGGCCTGTTTATATAATGCCCGCCGCTTACTGATACCGGTGGGTTTCATATTGTTGAATTCTCTTGCAGATTAAAGGCAGCTTTCATGACCATACCACTTTCTCAACGCGTCCAGCGAATCAAACCCTCTCCTACCCTGGCAATTACCGCCCGCGCCGCCGCCATGCGCGCCGCTGGCAAGGATGTCATCGGCCTGGGCGCCGGCGAGCCGGATTTTGATACGCCAGATCATATCAAACAGGCGGCTATCCAGGCTATCGGGGCGGGAATGACCAAATACACCCCAGTGGACGGTATCCCTTCTTTGAAGCAAGCTATCATTGACAAGTTCCGCCGTGATAACGATTTACATTATGAACTCGATCAAATCCTGGTGTCCTGCGGCGGCAAGCAGAGCTTTTACAATCTTGCCCAGGCGTTGCTGGACGAGGGCGACGAGGTCATCATCCCCGCGCCTTATTGGGTTTCCTATCCCGATATGGTCCTGTTGGCTGATGCCAAACCCGTGATTGTGGCCGCCGGCCAAGATCAAAAATTCAAGATTACTCCGGCCCAGCTGGAAGCGGCAATCACCGACAGGACCAAACTGTTTGTCCTCAACAGCCCCTCCAACCCCACCGGCCAGGCATATACCCTGGATGAATTGAAAGCACTGGCGCAAGTGTTGCTGAAATATCCTCAGGTGGTGATTGCAACGGATGATATGTACGAACATATCGTCTGGCAGGAAGGCGCTTTCTGTAATATTCTCAACGCCTGTCCCGAGCTATATGACCGCACCCTGGTGCTCAACGGCGTGTCCAAGGCCTATTCCATGACCGGTTGGCGGATTGGCTATGCAGGCGGCCCCAAATCCGTGATTGCGGCCATGAAAAAGATTCAATCCCAAAGCACTTCCAATCCAACCTCTATCTCCCAGGCCGCTGCCCAGGCGGCATTGGAAGGTGACCAGTCCTGCATTGGAGAGATGCTGAAAGCGTTCAAACAGCGCCACGATGCGGTGGTGGCGGGTTTGAATCAAATCCACGGGATTCAGTGCCTGGCCACCGATGGTACCTTTTACGTTTTTCCCGATGTGAGAGGAATGATTGAATCGCTCGACGGGATTGAAGACGATGTGGCACTGGCGGAATACCTCATCGAACATGCGGGCGTTGCCCTGGTGCCTGGTACCGCCTTCGGTGCCCCTGGCCACGTGCGGATCTCCATCGCCACCAGCATGGAAAACCTGCAAGCCGCATTGGAAAGGATAGCCAGGGTGGCGCATTCGTAGTGATGGCTTTTGTTGCCTGATGAAACCCTTATAAGGATTATGGGGGACAAAAACTGTTCCTTGCAATGCCGCTATATGTCTGATTAGGACTCAGCAGATGAGTGTAATGTGAAAAAAAAGCCTGTTTTGTTTTCCCGCTTTTCAATTGCCTTGATTGTCTGGATTGGTATCCAAGTTGCCAGTGCCAGAGCGGATGAAAAGAATACTTTAACCCCCCCTATTGATGTTCCCTTGGTTGTCAAAGAAGTCGCCGGGGTGGGCGCGAATGGCTATCCGGTGCATGCGGTTGTCCCGCTTCCCTATGGCTTCTTTCAATTGGCCGATAACCTATGCGTTGTGGACAAGTCGGGCAATACCGTTCCTGCTCAGTTCGAGGTGCTGAATCGCTGGTGGGGGCGTGACAACAGCATTCGCCACGTGGTGGTGCATTTTCAGCCCCGGGTAGGTGCTTTCACAGGTATTGGCACCGGCATAGCCAAATACCGGCTAAAAAACAACTGCCCCAATCCTGCGCCACCGGCGGCAGTGACTGTCAATGATGAGGCTTCCAGGGTGGTGATCCATACCGGTGCGACTACATTGACCATCACCAAGGCGCCTGACTTTTCCATCCGGACAGCCGGGGGGGAATTGCATTCGGAGTTCGAATTTTGGGACCGGGTGAAACAACGGTTTGTGTTGCAGAAATCCTTTGAACGCAGGGACATTGCGGTAGAGATTGAGGAAGACGGGCCAATGCGTGCGGTAGTAAAGATTTCCGCGCCCACGATTTTCAACGCCGTTGATGATCATCTGCACGGGTGGGCCCTCCGCCTTTATGCCTATGCGGGCAAACCCTATGTGAAACTCGATTTTCAACTTCAGAATTCGGCCAAAAATGCAGTGATTGCCGCGCCGATGTATTTCAAATCCATGCGTTTGGTGGTGGATACCGGCAAACCTGCCACCCCTTTGCAAGTGCGCAGTGTTGTTGTCAGAAAACCCGAGGATTTG
>JALSQY010000098.1 GCA_026985035.1 Methylothermaceae bacterium | reverse complement strand
CTTGCGATCGCGACACATTCGGGGTCGCCTGACGAATTTGCTCGGCTTCAAATGCCTCGACATCCTTGAGCCGGTAAACAACCCTCCCACCCAGTTTGATGAAAAGCGGGCCGATCCCGGCCCAACGCCAACGTTCCAGCGTGCGGGGTGAAATGTCCCAGCGGGCTGCGAGTGCGTTTTGGTTCATGTGTCGGATTTCCATTGTTATCTCCTTATGGCCAATTTCCAGCTTTCGCGATGATCCTGAGGGAAGCCCTGTAAACCTGGGCAACTCACCCCGTCGATCGTCGGGGTGACATTTGCGTAGCTTTCGGGGTGTATCAAGTTGGAAAGTAAAGAAAGGTAGCTCTTCCAATATGTTAGAGGGAAATCGCCTTGTGGACTGGGGGACGTTTACCTTGCAATCTTGGAATACCATTCCAAGATTGCAAGGAAGAAGGAGGGAGAGTGGGCCATTTTAGCTCTTGGTTCATCGAAAGCGGGTTCAAGGCATCGAGACGTAGCGTGAAGCCGGTATCCTTGCTATAAAGTTATCTTCATGTTACATAATTAGCATTTAATGTTACTTGAAGGTCTCGTCATGCCAACACCACATCGGCCTCCACCGGCATCCCGGCGCGCTTTGCGTAAGCTGGGAGAGGATATCCGCGCTGCACGGCTGCGGCGCAAGCTGCCGATGGATATCGTTGCCCAGCGCGCGGCGACGAGCCGCCCCACCATCGCCCGGATTGAAAAGGGGGATCCGGGGGTGAGTGTCGGAATCCTTGCATCCGTTTTGCAGGCCCTCAATCTTCTCGAGAATCTAGCCGAGGTTGCCGACCCGTCCAAGGATACCACGGCGCAAAATATTCTGTTCGAGGAACTGCCAAAGCGCGCCTCGGGCCCGCGAAAGCGAAACCGGAATGTGAAGGTGTCGGACGATGGCTGATGTCGAGGTATTTCTGGACTGGCAGGGTCGATGCCTTCCTGTGGGCCTGATGCGCCGCCATCCGGCGCGCGGCCGTGAAAGCGTGACGTTCGAATATGATCCGGATTGGATTGCCTCGGCCGAAAGCTTTTCAATCGATCCTAGCCTTCCCAAGGGCCCAGGCGTTTTTCGCCCGCCGGCATGGCAGGAGATGTTCGGCACGCTTGGAGATTCCGCCCCCGATACATGGGGGCGGACCCTGATGCGCCGACGGGAACGTCGAGCGGCAGAAGCCGAAGGTCGGCCTGTGCGCACTCTGCACGAAATAGATTTCCTTCTCGGAGTCTCCGACGAAATGCGGCTGGGGGCGCTCAGGTTTCGCTGGGCGGGTGAGGAAGAGTTTCAGGCCCAACAGGTCCTCGGTGTGCCCGGAACAGTCGCGTTGGGAGATCTGCTGCGTGCGTCCGAGCGAATATTGCGGGGCGAGGAAACCGATGAAGATCTGCTGCTGATTTTTGCCCCCGGATCGTCGCTTGGCGGTGCGCGTCCCAAGGCATCGGTGATCGACCAGCATGGCGCTTTGTCGATTGCCAAGTTCCCCAAGGAGACCGACGATTATTCGCTGGAGCGTTGGGAGGTGATTGCGCTCGACATGGCCGAAGCTTGCGGGATCACTGTGGCACAGCACGACATCATTGAAAATGACGGGCGGCCGATATTCCTGTCCCGCCGGTTCGATCGGCAGGGTGGAATGCGGATCCCGTTCCTGTCCGCCATGTCGATGACCCAACACAGGGATGGCGAGCGGGGCAGTTATCTGGAAATTGTCGATGCGCTCAGTGAGCAAGGTGCGAATGCGAGCACCGACAAAACCGAGCTCTTCCGCCGTATCGCTTTTTCAATTCTGGTTTCCAATACCGATGACCATCTGCGCAACCACGGTTTTTTGTGGCAGGGGCAGCAAGGCTGGACCCTGTCACCGGCATACGACATCAACCCGACGCCAGCCGATATAAAGCCGCGCATTCTTTCCACAAACATCGATTTCGATGACGGCACCTGTTCGGTCGAGCTCCTGCGCTCGGTGGCGGAGGAGTTTTCCCTGAAGGCTGTGGATGGCGACCAGATTATTGGCGCGGTGGCGGAGGTGGTCCGGAACTGGCGCGACTTTGCCCGGGGCCGGGGTGCCCGCGAGGCCGAAATCACTCGCATGACCAGTGCATTCGAACATGATGATCTGGAACGCGCTCTTGCCCTGTCTTGATGAAACGGGAGCAATAATACTATGGCATGCGAGGAGCTTCTAAACGCCTCGACGATAACCGAAAATTCCCGCGCTGATACATGAATAAGAGAATGAAACTACGCGCACTTATCGCGAATTTTGCCACTATTCGACCCCGCACACGAGACAAAACCTTTTCTATGTCGTGTCCACTGCTACATGCCTTCACTGAAACGCGGATATGCCCCGACGCGGGCGTGATTTTCTTTATGTTTCAAAGGGGTTTAGGTCTGGCGACCGAACCCGCGAGAATGACTGAACGCCTCGCGGTGCTCTCTAACCCCCGTTTCTCTCTATTCGAGCGACCTTTGGGGCGTTTGAGGTCGGTCACGAAAACCTCAATAAAACAAGGGATTTTAGTGAATTCCGCATCCGACCGTTTGCAGCGATGTCAAATCCTCTCACGCGATCAGAGAAACCCGAAGGGGGCGTTTTGGTGCGAAAAGATGCGTGTCCGGACCTCTGATTTTTGCGAAATTATTCTGAATACACCGCCCTTACAACATACACCTGCTAGCCTAGACGCCCCTCGAACAGATGGGACAGAGCCGCCACTTCGCGTTGCATGTGTTCGCGAAACAGGCGGACCCGTTTGATCCGGCGCAAATCCCGGTGGTAGACCAGCCACAGACCCAGATCATGGCGGGTATCAGGGGCGCGATACTGCATCAGGGCAGGTTCCTGGTCGCCCATGAAGCAAGGTAGGTATGCCAGCCCCGCACCGGCCTTCAAAGCGGCCAGGGTCAGCAATGTATCGTCCACATAAAAGCTGTGTTCGCGGCGCGGGCAGGCCTCCTTGGTCCAGTCCATGTGAAAGCCGCAGCATTCCACGCCCAGCCATTTTTCCCCAGTCTTTCCGGCCTTCAGATCGGCGCAATAGGTACGCGCGCCATAGACCGCCGAGGAAACCGTCACCAGCCGTAGGCCGATCAGGGTATCAAGGGGCGTGTTGGTCAGGCGGATGGCAATATCGGCGTCGCGCTCGGACAGGGTCGCATATTTGTTGGACACCTGGACATGCAATTCTATATCGGGCTGTGCCGCGCTGAAGCTGGCGAAAACCGGCATCAGGATCGAGGAGGCCATATTGTTGATGGCGGTGACCCGCAATTCTCCGGTTGCGCTGTTGTCCAGATCGCTGCGCGCGCCTTCGAATTCCAGTATCTCGGCTTCAATCTTGCGCGCGGAAAGCTGTAGCTCCTCGCCCGCTTCGGTCAACTCATAGCCGGATTTCTTGCGCTCGATCAGGCGGGTTCCCAGATCCGCTTCCATGGATTTCAGCCGCCGTGAAACCGTCGAATGCTGGACCGACAGGCGTTTGGCCGCGCCGCTGATCGAGCCGGTGCGGGCTATGGCAAGAAAAATCCTGATGTCATCCCAATGCATTCTGGCACTCGCGGTTTGTGCATTTTTGCAAAAACACTGTCGAAAATTTGCGAATGTCCGTCAGTATCGCGGTTTGCTATCTGTTTATCAACAAAAATCGACAGGAGGAAAAAATGACTACGTTACAAAAAACCTTTGATCCGCTCGCCTTCAAAAGCACCACCAGGCAGCAATGGGACAGTGCCGCCGAAGCCTGGAACCGCTGGTCGCCGCTGCTTTCGCGCTGGCTTGGGCCTGCGACGGAACGGATGCTGGACATGACCGGCGTCGGCGTTGGCAGCCGGGTACTGGATGTGGCCGCCGGGGCGGGTGAACAGACCCTCGCCGCCGCCAAACGGGTCGGGCCGACGGGCCATGTGCTTGCCACCGATCTTTCACCGGCAATCCTTGAATGCGCCGCTGAAAATGCCCGTCTGGCTGGCCTGACGCAGGTGGAAACCAGGGTCAAGGACGGCGAAGCGATTGGTGAAATCGAGGCCGAGCCCTTTGACGCGGTGATATCGCGCGTCGGGCTGATCTATTTCCCAGACCAGATCAAGGCGCTTTCCGGTATGCGCGACCAACTGCGCCCGGGCGGGCGCGTCGGGGCCATCACCTATGCAGAAGCCGAGCGGAACTGTTTCTTTTCGGTGCCTGTCAAGATCATTCGCGAGCGTGCCAAGCTGCCGCCGCCGCTTCCGAGGCAGCCGGGGCCTTTCAGTCTGGGTGACCCGGACGTATTGGCCGCACGCCTGAAGGAGGCCGGGTTCAAGACTATCGAGGTCGAGCGAATGGACGCGCCAGTGCGTCTGAAATCCGCCGCCGAATGCCTGCAATTCGAACAGGAATCCTTTGGTGCGCTGCACCAGATGCTGGCGGGTTTGCCTGAACCCGAACAGGACGACGC
>JALSQY010000097.1 GCA_026985035.1 Methylothermaceae bacterium | reverse complement strand
GAGGAGGGGTGCCGGTTTGACGAGCGTTTCGATCTTTACGAGGACTGGGATTTTTGGTTGCAAGTGGCACAGAAAACGGATTTTTTTCATGTGGATGCGGTTACTGCCTTTTACCGGATAGGGCAGGGCAGCGGCTTGGGTGTGGACATCGATCAAGGCCGGAAACAGGAAGCGCTCAAGACTTTGTATGAAAAATGGCGTCAAATCTGGCCTTTGGAAGACTTGATTCAGTTGATCCAATATGCCCAGCAGGGGATCGAGTACCCGCACACCCGCCGCTATATTCGCGATTTGCAGCGCATGCTGGCGGAGAAAGACAGGGTTTTGGCGTTGCGCCAGGATCACGTAGAGAATCTGGAGCGTCACCGGAAAGAATTGCAGGCGCATATCGACAATCTGGAGAACCACTATCAGGCGGCAATCCAGCATGGGCGGGAAATGGAGCGGTTATATGACTTAACAAAGAATCATGCGGCCAATCTGGAGGATCAGCTTAAAGCCACCCAGGATCATGCGGAAAATCTGGAGGATCAGCTTAAATCAACCCGAATTCATGCGGATAATCTGGAGGATCAACTTAAATCAACGCAAAAGCATGCGGGTAATTTGGAAGAGTGCTTGCGGAATGTCACCAATGAGCTGGAAATTACCCGGCAGTTGCATGCTGCCAGCGAGGCGCACGCGGAGAATTTACAACAGATTGTGAAAAGGAAGGACAGGGAGTTGAGAAAGGGAAAAGAGCATATCCGTAATCTGAACGCCATGCTGGAAATCCGCCAGAAAGAAGCTGAGCATTGGCAGGGGCAGTATGCCGGTGTTGTCGATTCCACCACCTGGAAGCTTGCCATGCCGCTCAGAATGATGGGCAATGCCTATAAATTCACCAAATACTTGTTCCGGCGCCGGTACCATGAACCGCGCTTGGTGCCCGTCCATCAATTGGAGTCCAGGGGGGAGGGCCGGTTCGTGGCCCTGGGAAGCGATCCGCATTTTCAGCTCGAATTTCCCCAGGATAAATGCCCCACCCGCTGGGTTGAAGTGAGGGCAAGGCTGACGGGGGATTCTGTCTCGAAGCCCGAAATCTACTACGATACCGGCGATGATTTCAACGAACAGCACAAATTCCCTTTGATTCGGGAAGGGGGCGATATGTACCGGGCCCTGGCCCGGGTGCCGGATTTTGTCCAGGAATGGCGCCTGGACCCCCTGCATGAAGAAGGGGAATTTGAAGTGGCGGAATTATCCGTCACCGAATTGGGCACCCTGGAAGTGAGCCTGCGCTTGTTGGCGCCCAGGTTGTGGCGTTTGTTGCGCAATCCACGGAAATGGCCATCCCGCATGCGTTGGCTGCGGAACAATTTGAAATGCCATGGCTGGCATGGAACCAAACAGCTGCTGGCTTTCCAGGCACTGCGTCATGCCCAGCCAACCGGCTACAATGTTTGGTATCAGCAGTACGGCATGCTGACCGAAGCGGAAAGAAAGCACATCCATTCGCACCTGGCCTCAATGGATGACAAACCGCTCATTTCCATTGTGATGCCGGTTTTCAATCCTCCGGAAAAGTGGTTGAGAAAAGCCATCGATTCGGTGATTGGCCAGCTCTATCCCAACTGGGAGTTGTGTATTGCCGATGATAATTCCACCGCACCCCATGTGCGGAAGGTACTTGAAGAGTATCAAAGCCGCGATGCCCGAATCAAAGTCACTTACCGGACCGCCAATGGGCATATTTCCAAAGCGTCCAATAGCGCCCTGGAATTGGCCCAGGGTAAGTACATCGCCTTGATGGACCACGATGACGAGTTGGCCGAGCACGCTTTGTACATGGTGGCGGCTGCAATTGAGGAGCATCCCGAGGCAGGCGTGCTGTATAGCGACGAAGACAAGATCGATGAGGAAGGGCACCATTTTGACCCTTACTTCAAGCCCGATTGGAACCCAATGTTGCTTTTAGGGCAGAATTATCTGAATCACCTTACTGTGTACCGGGCTGATTTGGTGCGAGGGGCTGGCGGTTTCCGGGTGGGTGTCGAGGGTTGCCAGGATTGGGATCTGGCTTTGCAAATTACTGCCCGGCTCAAACCGGAACGCATCGTGCATATTCCGTTTGTTCTCTACCATTGGCGTGCGGTGGAAGGGTCAACGGCTACGAATATCGGAGAAAAGGGATATGCGGCTGAAGTGGCAGTCAAGGTGGTGCGCAGGCACCTGGAGCGAGTGGGCCGGCCGGCAACGGTCAAAGGGATGTCCAATGGCCATTGCCGGATCAAGTTCAGCCTTGTCAATCCGCCGCCCAAAGTGAGTCTTATCATTCCTACCCGAGACGGCTATGAGTTGCTTTACCGGTGTATAGAGACTGTAGTGGCGGAAACCGATTATCCCAATTACGAAGTGATTGTGGTGGATAACGGCAGTGAAGATCCGCAAACATTGGATTATCTGGCAAGCCTTGAGGAGCGGGCGGGATTTCGTGTATTGCGTTACGATGCGCCATTCAATTTTTCCGCCATCAATAATTTTGCGGCAGAACGGGCCAGTGGCGAGATTCTGGGGTTTCTGAATAATGATCTGGAGATCCTGGAAGCGGATTGGTTGACGGAAATGGTCAGTCATGCGGTACATCCGGAAAATGGCGCAGTGGGCGCCATGCTCTATTATCCCGACGACCGGATCCAGCACGCGGGGGTGATTTTGGGCATCGGTGGCGTGGCGGGGCACGCTTATACCGGATTTCCGCGGGGTTATCCCGGACAAATGGGACGGGCTTTGTTGACGCAAAACATGACAGCCGTGACCGCAGCCTGCCTGCTGGTCAGGAAAGCCATATTCGATGAGGTGGGCGGCTTCGATGCCAGGCATTTGGCGGTGGCCTTCAATGACGTGGATTTGTGTCTGAAGATCCACGAAAAAGGCTATAGAAACGTCTGGACGCCTTTGGCCGAGCTCTATCATCATGAGTCCGCCAGCCGGGGTTACGAAGACACGCCTGAGAAATTGGCCCGTTTTAACAAAGAAATAGACGTGATGAAGCGCCGTTGGGGCGGCCTTTTGGAAAGTGATCCTGCCTATAATCCCAATTTGACGCTGGGCAGTCTCGATTTTTCTCTGGCGTTTCCTCCCAGGGTGCGCAAACCCTGGGAAGCAGCAGATGACGGCGGGGAAATTCAGAGGAGTCCAGATGTCAAGGCCGCCACGGGCTGAGATTCACGTCCGTCCCCTGGTATCCGGCGACAGGGACCAGGTGATCGCCTTGTGGCAGGCGGCATTTGGCAAGTCATTGCATCCCGATGTCTGGCAATGGAAGTTCCAGGGGGTGTTCGGTAACCGCTGCATGGTGGCCGAACATGCCAACGGGCAATTGATTGCCATGTTTGGCGGGGTGCCTTATCAGGCCCATTGCCAGGGCAGGCGGGTGGAAATTGTGCACTTGTGGGATAACATGTCCCATCCGCAATATCGGGGGCTCTTGGGCGGGCGTCGGGGGGTGTACGTGCGGACCATCGACGCCTTTCTCGAGGCTTATTGCGGGGATGGCAAGGTGGTTTTTCTCTACGGGTTTCCCGGAGAGCGCCATTTCCGGCTGGGACAATTGACCCAGAATTACGGTCGTCTGGAGGGCGGGATGGCGTGTTTGCAGGGAAATGTCCCAGAGATTTCCCTGCCTGCCAGGGTGGCCCGGGTAGAGCGGTTAATGGACCCCGACGGGCGTCTGGATGGCTTGGCTGCCCTCTTCGACAGGCAGTTACCTTTTTGGGTGCGGCGTGACCGGCGCTTTATCGAGTGGCGTTACTTTCGCCATCCGCAGAGACAATACCGGGTTTACGTGGGGCGGCAGCGATGGCGGCGTGACTATACGGGGCTGATGGTGTTGACCGGTGCAGCCGAGCCGGGCTTGGGGGTTGTGGTGGACTTCATGTTGCCCCAGGACCGGCAACAGGCATTGGCTTTTCTGGCGGGGATGTGGATAGAGTGGCAGTGGCTGGGGTGGCAGACTGTCCGGGTTTGGCTTCCCGCCAACTGCCCGGCGAGAAAGGTATGGGAAGCCATGGGCTTTGTCGAGATTCCCGAACCCTTTGGCATGATTGCGACGGGCAGGTCGTTTTCGTCTGCATTGGATTGGTCCTGGGCTTCCCAAAACCTGTTTTATACCATGGGGGATGGGGATCTTTTTTGAACTTGACGGGGGGGAGCAGGGCAATCGCATGGACCGATTCTCCCCTCTCCCAGAGGGAGGTGGGCTTCAATTGCCTTGACGGGGGGAGTGACATCACTGGGCTACGCCATTTGCTCATCCATGCAGGCCGCCAATATTCCCGAGAGTCTAGCTTTTGGTCCATTGCCAAGCTTTTAGCACGCCCAAGGTTGGGTGTCTTATGCGGGTATGGTAATGGCCAGGAGCCAGCCGTTGCCATACCTCCTTGGGCAGGGTGAGGGTGCTGTCTTGCATGCGACTTTGGATAAAAGGGAGAA
>JALSQY010000096.1 GCA_026985035.1 Methylothermaceae bacterium | reverse complement strand
AGATCAAACTGATTCTTGGACGCGCAGTTTTCCTGGCACTCATATTGGCGGCCTCATTAGTATTACTCCGGCAACCTATCGCCGATTTGGCCTTTCAGTGGATGCAGGCCAGCCAGGAAACCGAAAAGCTGGCTTACCGCTATTTCGAGATTCGCATTTTCAGTGCCCCTGCCACCTTGCTCAATTATGCACTGATCGGCTGGTTCATAGGCTTGCAGAATACCAGGATTCCACTTTTCCTGACCTTGCTGGCAAACTTCACCAATATCGCCCTGGATATTTTGTTCGTTCTCTATTGGCATTGGCAAGTGGCAGGCGTGGCCGCCGCTTCGGTGATAGCTGAATACAGCAGCCTGCTTTGTGGCTTGTTCTTTGCCGCTCATAAACTGCGCCACTTTCCGCAAGCGATACGTTGGCGCCAGTTACTCTCGTGGGCGGGTTTTCGGCCTTTGATGACGATAAATCTCAACCTGTTTATTCGAACTTTACTGCTGATCTTCAGTTTTGCTTTTTTCACAACTCAAAGTGCCCGCTTGGGAGATGTAATTCTGGCCGCCAATACGGTACTGTTGCATTTTCAAAGTTTGATGGCCTATGTCCTGGACGGCTTCGCCCACGCTTGCGAAGCTTTGGTGGGGAAGTTTCACGGCGCCAGAAACCGCAGCAGACTCCAACAAACAGTAAAGGCCGCAGCGCAATGGTCCTTGGGCGGGGCCATTGTATTTTGCCTTGCCTATTCTTTGGCCGGTGATGGGTTAATCGCCCTGATGACGACCCAAACAGAGGTCCGCAAGGTAGCAGAGAGCTATCGAATTTTCGTGGCCCTCCTGCCAGTGATTTCTGTGTGGAGCTTTCTTTTTGACGGGGTTTTCGTGGGCCTGACCCGGGCCCGGGAAATGCGCAATGCCGTTTTCCTGAGTGTAATGACAAGCTACCTGCCGGTATGGTGGTGGTTGCGCGGCTTAGGGAATGATGGCCTGTGGATTGCGTTTATTGCCTTTATGGCATTACGCAGTGTATTGATGGCAGTCTATTGGAAAAGAATCTTGCAAGAGGGGATATGGTAGGCGCGGGCAGGATTGAACTGCCGACCTCTGCCGTGTGAAGGCAGCGCTCTCCCACTGAGCTACGCGCCTGGAAGAAAGGATATTGTATTCGTTTTCAGAGGGACTGCAAGAAAAAAATAATAACGGGAAATCGCATCCTTGCAATTTCCCTGTTGGACTGGTGAGTTCAGCTGCTTTGCTCTGCTTTTTCTTCGTCTTCCACCGTACTGATTTTCAACGGCTCGTAGGCTGGGCACCAGCGCAACACGGCAGTGGCAATGGGGACAAGCCCGACAATGCCCCACCAACTTTTAAAATACAGACCAAGGCCAACGATAACCACGCCGGCAATAATCCTGATCATACGGTCGGTTTTACCAATATTCGGTTGTAGTTTAAGCATCATAACCTCCTCTTGTTGCCTTATTATTGAATGGCTCACCACAAAATAGGGTGAGTGGCAATAGGATTATCGCTCAATTCATTTTGTATTACTAACCGATATCATGCGGCAACTGAAATATGCACGTATATTCACAAAAACTGGAATCAATCTTTCCCCAGCGATTGCTGCAGAAACTGATTCAAACGCTTGACAAATGCAGCCGGGTTATCCAGTTGCCCACCTTCCGCCAATATTGCTTGGTCATAAAGCAACCAAACCATATCTTCGAACCGGGAAGCATCAATTTCATCTTGCAGTTGCTTAACCAGGGCATGTTTGGCATTGATTTCAAAAATGGGCTTACTCGCGGGCAATCCTGGCTGACCGGAGGATTTGAGTATGCTTTCCATGCGCCGGCTTAACCCGTAAGCATCCAAAACCAGGCAAGCCGGCGAGTCCTTCAGGCGTTGGCTGAGTTTGACTTCGGCCACCTTATCTCCCAACACCCTCTTGATTTTCTCAATAGTTGCGGCAAACGTCTGTTCCACAAGCTCGTGGGCTTTTTTCTCTCCTTCGTCGCTGAGCTTGCCTAAATCCAGTTCGCCCTTGGCAATCGATTGCAACGGCCTGCCATCAAATTCCGTCAAATGAGCAACCAGCCACTCATCCACTGGCTCCCAAAGCAGCAGCACTTCAATGTCTTTTTCCCGGAAAATCTCTAAATGGGGACTGTTTTTGGCGGCTTGCGGATTTTCCGCCACCAGATAATAAATCTTCTCCTGGCCATCTTTCATGCGCGAAATATAGTCATCCAGAGAGACGTTTTGCGCTTCTGACTCATTGCTGGTCGAAGCAAAACGCAAAAGCCTGGCGATTCTGTCCCGGTTTTGACTGTCCTCGATGATGCCTTCTTTTAAAACCGTGCCAAAGGCTTGCCAAAAGGTGGCGAATTTTTCCGGATGATTGCGGGCCAGATCCTCCAAAAGACCCAGAACCTTTTTCACCGTTCCGGCGCGAATCCGGTCCAGGGCTTTATTTTCCTGCAGGATTTCCCGGGAAACATTCAGCGGCAAGCTGTCGGAATCAATCACGCCCCGCACAAAACGCAAGTAGCGGGGCATCAGTTTGGGATCTTCCATGATGAAAACCCGGCGCACATAGAGCTTCACCCCGTGTTGGGGCTCCCGGTCCCAAAGGTCGAAAGGAGCGTGGGAAGGAATGTACAGCAGCAAGGTGTATTCGTTGGTGCCTTCCACCCGGCTATGGACATGAGCCAAGGGGGGCTGAAAATCGTGGGCGACGTGTTTATAAAACTCCTCGTAATCCTGCTCGGAGATTTCATCCTTGGACCGTACCCACAGGGCTGAAGCGCTGTTAATGACTTCCTCTTCTTCAAGCTTTTGACCGTCTTGCCCTTCTTTTTTCATCACGATGGGCAAGGCTATATGGTCCGAAAATTTTTTGATGATTTGCCGCAAACGGAAACCATCGAGAAATTCGTCTTCCCCTTCCCGCAAATGCAAGGTGACGCTGGTGCCACGCCCGGGCTTTTCAATCGGCTCGATCGTGAACTCCCCTTCTCCCGCCGATTCCCAGCGCACGCCCTCGGAAGATGGCGAGCCTGCTTTACGGGTTTCCAGAGTCACCCGGTCTGCAACGATGAAAGACGAATAAAATCCCACACCGAACTGGCCAATCAGCTGACTGTCTTTGGCTGCATCGCCAGTCAAAGCTTCAAAAAATTGCCTGGTGCCAGAGCGGGCGATCGTGCCGATATTGTCGATCACCTCACTGCGGCTCATGCCAATACCGTTGTCACTGACAGTGAGGGTACGGGCCGCTTTGTCGTACGCCACCCGGATTTTCAGCTCGCTATCGCCTTCCAGCAAGGTTTCATCGGATAACGACTGAAAGCGCAACTTCTCGGCAGCATCGGCGGCATTGGAAATCAACTCGCGCAAAAATATCTCCTTGTTGCTGTACAAGGAGTGGATCATCAATTGCAAAAGTTGTTTGACTTCGGCCTGAAAGCCGATGGTTTGTTTGCTGGTTGAATCGGTACTCATTTTCGTCTCGGTCTAAGTAAATTTGTTATTGCTGTTCAAAAATGCAAACCACGAAAAAGCCGGAAATATCCCGCTGAATACTCCCGGCTAGATGGGGGCAGAAAAAACGTTTTTCAAGCAATAAATCGATGCCGCCGTGCTTTTTTTAGGGCTTCTTCCTGCTTGCGAATTGCCACCATGGGGCGGTTGTATTGGAATATCATATATACAAAAACACCCATCATAATCACGAATACCCACCAACGCAGCCAAAACAAAACGTGCATGACCTTCAAGATTTCCGGGTGAGTCGCGGCATAGGCATTGAAAGCATCGAAAAACTCAAACATGGCAATTTACCTGTTTTCAACCATTGACATAGAAAATTTACGCTGGGTTACCTTGTAAGTCAAACAAGACGAATCCGAACCTCATTTCACTTGCTGGCTGACCCTTAAGGAGCCTCTGATTAAGTCAGAGGCTCCTGCGGCATAGGGATGTGCCGCCAAAGTCAGTCACTGTCAGTGATTGACTTTGTGAGAAAAACAACAATCGCAATTGTTGTTTTTCGCTCTCTGAACCAGTCAAGGATGACTGGTTCAGATATTCCTTAACTTAGGATTGACCATTCAATACGAAGTTCAACCAGCAAAATTCGGATTTTGCTGGTTTCTGCCACAACAGGCACTAAGGCGCCTCTGATTAAGTCACAGGCGCCTGCGGCATAGGGATGTGCCGCCCAAGTTATTCACTGTAAGCGGTTGACTATGAAAGAAAAAATCAGCCATGCACGAATAAGCGGTAACCCCCCAGAGCAACCGCCACAACAATAACGCTGGCCCAGCCAATCCGGTTGATATGGCGATAGAGCCCTTGTTCCAAACGTTCTCCTCCCCAGGCCACCAAGCCGGCCACCAAAAAGAAGCGTCCTCCCCGGCCTATTAAGGATGCGAGAAGAAATAACACTGGATTCATGGCCATAGTCCCGGCAGCGATGGTA
>JALSQY010000095.1 GCA_026985035.1 Methylothermaceae bacterium | reverse complement strand
TTCACCCGACTCGTTGCCGTTTGTCCATCCTTGTCACTGTTTGGCATCGTTTGGCTCATCGTTACTTTGACTGGCGTCAGCGCTTACGCAAATACTCAAAACAGCACCCAATCCGCCCTTTCCGGGGCCATTGCCGATTGGGCCAAACTGGCCAGAGTCGGGGGGTTCGATGCCGACCCGGAAATGTCCGATCAAGAAGTCATAGATTTAATGACCATGCGCCGCAACGAAAATGTTTCGGTACTCGAGGTGGATTCAGGGCTCAGCAATTATTTGAACGACGCCCAATTTCAAACCCAGTTGACTTTCCTCGGCAAAGTAGCCAATGAGGCGCACTCACGAAACATGAAAGCCGTGGTGTATTACCCCTCGTTGGAAGTCACGACGCCCAATGGGGAAAACATCGCCCATACCATGTATAAGGATCATCCGGAATGGATCCAAAAAGGACTGGACGGGTCACCCAACGTTTTCTATGGTTCTCAGGAGGTATGGGTGGATCCCGGCATGGAAAGCGCGTGGATGTCGCCCAATACGGGCTATCGTCAATATTTTATCGATCGGGTCAAGCGACTGGCGGCCACCGGCCTGGATGGCATATGGATTGATGTCCCCATTTATCTGGGGACCGGCGCGAGTTGGGCCGGCGCTGAACCTGCGGCCGCAACCGCCTTCAAAAATTGGAGCATGGCCAAAGGATTGGGCGGTGGCAACGGTTTGTCGGTACCTGCAAATGTCAACTGGGATGATCCGGTTTTTCGGGCTTGGGTCCGATGGCGCCACGAAAATCTCGCCGATTTTCTCGAAGATGTCCGTCAAGCCGCCCATGAGGTAAATCCCAACTTCATGGTGGTGATCGAGAATTTTCCAATGGACTACATGGATGCTACGGAAGCAGGGCTGGATGGCACCTACAGACTGAGTCATCAGAACTTTCTCCGGGTGTGGGAGATTGACAGCGTTTCCAACACCAAAGCCATGCAATGGGCCAGTGTTGACGAGTTCAGTAACAAAATCGCCATGTACAAATGGGCACGGGCAGTGGACCGGGAAAATCCCAGCTGGGCATTTTCCTATGGCAGCCGCCCTCTGGATGCTGGTCTGACCATGGCGGCTTCCCTGGCCGTTGGCGTGGTACCTTTTGAAGCGCAAACGCCGGAAATGACCCTGTCGGTGGATTCCGCCTTTCGCGCCAAGTGGTTCCAATTCATCAAGGATCATCAAAACGCCCTACTGGGAACACCGCGGGTAGCGGATGTGGGAATCTGGTACAGCTCGCCGACCCGCGATTATCAGGACTATAAAGCTGGCGGACAGTATGGCATGTACGTGACCACCACCAACCCCAATAACGACCCTGATTGGTGGTCCTCCGAACCTGGCGACAGCGCCCTGCCCAAACCCCATTTGGGAGGTTACCGGGGAGCGGTCCATGCTTTGATTAAGTTGCATGTTCCATTCAAGATTGTCGCCGATCCTGGCAATCCTGCGGGAGAACTGGATAATTTAAAACTTTTGTGGTTGCCGAGCGTGGCGGCCATTTCTGATGAAAAAGCACAGCTGATCAAAGACTTCGTCGCCAACGGTGGAATCGTTTTTGCCACTGGCGAGCTTCCCGGCACCTTGAATGAAATGGGAAATTCCCGCGGCGGCAGTATATTCCAGGATTTGTTTCAATTCGGCCCTCAGATACAAGAAAGCGTCAATTTCCATGGCAAGGGAGTGGCCGTCTATAATCCGACCGTTCGCGGATCGGATATGTTCGCCTCGGTCAGCGATCCGAACAAAGCCAACGACGATCTCAGCACCGTCGAGCAACTGGTCAGAATTCACGTGCCTGACCGGCTGGTCGTCAACGGTCCGGAAGGAATTCATGTGGAAGTTGGGCAAGCTTCTCAGAGCAAACATTATCTTTACGTGCTCAATTATTCCGGCTTGCAACTGCCAGTGGTATCTTCCCCCAAGGATATCACCATCGACTACCGGGCTCCCGATGGTTACAAAGTTTCAGCGGTGTCCGTAACGGCACCGGGCGGAGGGCAGTCAATCACCGTACCGGTCCAACCCTCGGCCAAAAACTTTTATCGCTTTACCGTCAATGTTGACCAGTTTACATTGGTTGAGCTCACCCTGGCACCGCACCCGCCAGCAGCAACCCCTCCCTCCGCCACCCTCAATTGGCTAACGCCAGAACGCCGGGAGGCGGCGGAAAGCGGACTGAACTTCATCCTCAATTCCATGAGGAATAGTAGCGCACCGGAACCTGTGTCTTATGGAATTTTCACCAATTTGATCGACGATCCCGGTAATGTAGACATCTACCCCCACGGCCACCACATGACCGCCGAGCACATGGGGCTTGTGCTGCGCGCATCCGCGTGCATGGGCAGAGAAACCGCCTATCGCCAATCCTTCAGGTTCGTCAATGAGCTAATGGTGGATCCTCTCTATCATATAGTAAATTGGGCGATTGACCGTAATCGTCACAAGCCGCTGGTATTCCTTGATGGCGTGTGGAAGAACAGCAACGCCCCGCTCGACGATTTTCGGGTTATTCGTGGCTTGCTGGAAGGCAATGTCTTTAATATCCCGGAAACAGAAAAGCTCGCCGATACCTTGCTTAGTGGCTTGTACTGGACCAGCGTTACCGATCGGGATCATAAAACCCAACTGGATTTTCCTGCCTATCCCGACGGCTTGATAGGTTATGCCTGGGACTGGGCGGGGACCACGGCTTCATCACTGAATCCTCCCGCCAAGGCCACGGGTATCGGCGTGTTGACTACCGATCCGATTCCCACCGATTACAATGACTTATACATGCTGGGTCAGGCCGCTTACTATCATCCGCGCTGGCAACCAGTGCTGGCCTCGGCCACGGATTTACTGCTGAAATCCGAGGTACCCAGCGTGCCGGGGTTGTTCTACAACGGATACAACGCAGGCGGCAACTGGACTGGCGACTTTGAAAACCGCGATACCAATCAAGGAAAGCATCTTAAGGTAATACAAACCTTGTGGATTGCGCTTCACTTGGCCGAGGCGGCTGATTTGCCGGCAGGCGTGCTGGATGCAAACCGGCGCGCAGCGGCACGTGACGCGGCACAAAGAAGCCTGGATTTCTTCAAGAATTATTACCTCAACAACGGCAGGATTCCTGAGTATCTTACCTTTAACGGAACCCAGGTGCCCAATTGCACCGGCACCAATACACCCACTGGATGCTTGATTGCAGATGAAGAAAATCTGGTCAATGGCGAGGCACGAATCTACGCGCAACTGGCCCGTCTGGCGCTGCTTCTGGGTGATCGTGGATTTGCCGCCGACCTGATTGAAAGCAAAATACTGACCGACAGAATCAGTGATCCCAACGACCCCCGCTACGGCTTGATCGGGGTTTCCACCGCCTCGGCCAACGATGCCGAGGCGTGGAATGTGTTGGAGTCGGTGTTGACCTTGTGCCAGGAAGCACGGCAAGCACCGCCTATAAGCAACCGTGCTCCAAGCGCACAGGATCAGTCGGTTTCCCTGTCCCAAGGACAAACAATTTCAATTACCTTGACCGCCACCGACCCCGACCAGGATCCATTGACCTTCCAAGTGGTCAGCCAGCCTGGTTCGGGAACTTTGAGCGGCAGCGCACCGAATTTGAGCTATACACCTGCCGCTGGTTTCACCGGGACAGACAGTTTTAGCTTTAAAGCCAATGACGGGGCATTGGATAGCAACGTGGCCGTCGTTCATTTGACCATCACGCCTTCTGAACCCGTGAATCAAGCGCCGGTTGCCAATCCGGACAGCTTCAGCACCAGCGTCAATACCACGCTGTCATTTTCAGTTGCTGATCTATTAGATAACGACACAGACCCTGACGGCGATTCTTTATCCATCACCCAGGTTGGCACAGAGCCCTCAACGGTGGGGACATTGACGGACTTGTCGGGCGGCAATTACTCCTACACGCCGCCTCAAGGCTTCACCGGCACCGACACACTGGCTTACACCTTATCCGATGGCAGGGGAGGCGCCAGTACCGGCCAAATCCAGATTGCCGTCAATGGCAATGGCGCATCAACCAGCAATATCTACTTCCCGGGCGCGGTGAACATCACCAAGGGTTCCCACGATTGGGGCACATTGGCCAGCTTCCGGGCGTCGGATGACGATACCTACGACATTGACTCAGAAAAAGTATCGGGAAAAGCCATTGTCGAATGGATCGCCACCACCACCATTTCCGAAGATGTGAACAATATTCACAAAATCAAGGCGGTCTATAGAGGGCAATACTCCAAAAGCAATGTAGCGCAAACAATCTCTATCTATAACTTTGCCGATGGTCAGTGGGAGCTTATCGACAGCTCCACGGTGGGCAATGAGGATGATTTGGAAGTGACCATCATTATCAACGGCGCTTTTTCTCGGTATCTATCGCCCCAGAAAGAACTGAAAGTACAGGTCAGAGGCGAGCGATCCAGCGGCAGCATGCAAGTGT
>JALSQY010000094.1 GCA_026985035.1 Methylothermaceae bacterium | reverse complement strand
AGTATCCGCATATGTTCCGGGCATCCCGTGTGATGATCCTCAACAAGATCGACCTACTGCCCCATGTGGACTTCGACGTGGCGCGCTGCATCGATCACGCCCGGCGGGTCAACCCGGATATCGAAGTATTCCAGGTCTCGGCCACTACTGGCGAAGGCCTCGACGAATGGTATAGTTGGCTGCGGGCGCAGGTCCAGGCCAGTATTCAGGAAACAATGTCATGATCACGTTGCTGATACTGGGGTTTTTTGAGCGGTGCATGACAAAGATTCATGCACCGTGCTTGAATCACCCTTGAGGCGTCAGCTTCCAAATATCGCGGTTGTATTCGGCAATCGTGCGATCCGAGGAAAAGCGTCCGCTCATGGCGGTATTGAGGATACTCGATTGCACCCATCTGGGCTGGTCGCGGTACATTGCCGCTGCTTTCTTTTGAGCCTCGATATAGCTGCGGAAATCCGCGGCGGTCATCCACGGATCGAACGGGCTTTCAATCGAGCCAATCACATCATCGAAAATCCCAGGCTCAAAGCGGTTGAAGTGACCGTTCTTCAAAAGTTCCATCACCCGCCTGAAATCTTCGTCACCCTCAATGAAGGATTCGGGATGATAATTCTGGCGGGTTTGCTCCACTTGTTCGGCGGTCAGGCCGAACAAAAAGAAATGGTCTTCGCCTACTTCTTCCAGGATTTCGATATTGGCGCCATCCAGGGTGCCGATGGTCAAGGCACCGTTCATCATGAATTTCATGTTGCCGGTGCCGGAGGCTTCTTTGCCGGCGGTGGAGATCTGTTCGGACAAATCGGTGCCGGCGCAGATCACTTCCATGGCGGACACCCGGTAGTTGGGCAGGAACACCAGGCGCAACAAGCCTTCGGTGGCCGAATCGCTATTGACCACTTGGGCGATGTTATTGATCAGTTTTATGATTTTCTTCGCCATTTGATAACCCGGCGCGGCCTTACCGCCGATAATCACCGCCCGGGGAGTCCAGTTTTCAATATCGCCCCGCTTGATGCGGTCGTAAAGATGAACCACATGGAGGGCATTGAGCAGCTGACGTTTGTATTCGTGAATCCTCTTGACCTGGACATCAAGCATGAAATTGGAAGGAAGCACAACCCCCGTTTCCTCGGCGACAAAGTCAATCAAACGTTGCTTGTTGTGTTGCCGGATTTTCTGCCAGCGCTGCTGGAATTGACTGTCGCCCGCCAGCGGCGCCAATTGTTGCAGTTGCGTCGTATCAGTGACCCAACCCTCACCGATGGTGTTGGTAATCAGCTCGCTCAAGCCCGGGTTGCTCCACGCCAGCCAGCGGCGGGGGGTAATACCATTGGTTTTGTTATTGAATTTGTGAGGCCATAGCTCATAGAAATCGCGGAACAGACCTTCCCTGAGAAGCTTGGAATGCAACGCGGCCACGCCGTTGACGGAAAAACTGCCGACAATGGCCAGATAGGCCATTCTGACCTGTTTTTCGCCGCCTTCTTCAATCAGGGACATGCGTGCCAACCGGTCCATGTCACCGGGCCAGCGTTGGTCCACTTCCGCCAGAAAGCGGGCGTTGATTTCGTAGATGATTTCCAGAATCCTGGGCAATAGTTGTTCGAACAAGCGTACCGGCCATTTTTCCAAAGCCTCGGGCAACAAGGTGTGGTTGGTATAGGCCATGGTGCGGGAGGTGATACTCCAGGCCTCGTCCCATTCCAGACCGTGCTCATCCATCAGCAACCGCATCAATTCGGCAACCGCGATGCTGGGGTGGGTATCGTTGAGCTGAAAGCAGTTTTGTTCGGCAAACTGGGAAAAATCGTGGCCCCGGGTCCAAACCCAACGCCGCAGAACATCCTGCAAACTCGCCGAAGCCAGAAAATACTGCTGCCGCAGGCGCAGTTCCTTGCCGTTTTCGCTGGCGTCGTTGGGATAAAGCACCAGGGAAATCTGTTCCGCCTTGTTTTTGGCGGCAACTGCCTCCGGGTAATCCCCTTCGTTGAATTCGTCCAGGTCGAATTCATCGGTCGCCGTGGATTTCCACAACCGCAAGGTATTGACTGTATCATTTTTGAAGCCGGGAACAGGCATATCGAAAGGCACCGCCAGAATGTCATGGGTATCCACCCAGCGGACCCGGGTGCGGCCGCCGTCTGTGGTCACTTTTTCGGTGCGGCCACCGAAGCGGACCCGGACCGTCAGTTCCGGACGTTCCAGTTCCCAGGCATTGCCGTTGCGCAGCCAATGATCCGGTTCCTCCACCTGGAAGCCGTTTTCGATGAGCTGCCGGAACATACCGTACTCGTAGCGCAGCCCGTATCCCATCACCGGCAATTGCAGACTGGCGCAGCTATCGAGAAAACAAGCGGCAAGCCGCCCCAAGCCACCATTGCCAAGACCGGCATCGGGCTCGATCTCAATCAATTCTTCCAAATAAATACCGAGATCGTACAAGCCTTCGGTCACCGAATCGGTGATCCCCAGGTTCAACATGGCGTTTCCCAATGCCCGCCCCAGCAAAAATTCCATGGATAAGTAATACGCTTGCTTGCAGCGGCTTTCGTCAACGGTATAGCGGGTGTTTTTCCACCGCTCCATCAGCCGGTCCCGGACCGTCAACGCCAAGGAAGTATAGGCGTAATGGGCGGACTTGCAGTGCCTGTCCCGGCCCAGGGTATAGTTGAAGTGGCGCTTGTAATCGACTTTGATGTCTTTGGGAGACAACCCCAACGGGGGTAAATCGGTGATGGATTCGGCAGGTTGACTTTTAGCTAATGGTTTAACAGGCATGTTGGTCATTTAAATGAATTTAAACTTCCAATTGTAAGCGCCCGGATGCTTATTTGCCAAGAAAATACCCCCAGCTTTTTCCGCTTTTACATTTACTCTATTTCCATTTTCCTTCCCGGAACCAGTGAAGGTTGATCCAGTATCGTTGCCAGCAGCACCCGCCTGGTCTCCCCTGCATCATATCCCGACGGGCCACCTCACAGCCTCGCTGACGATGGCATAGGGCCGGTCACCGGTTGTGGACTACCAATCACCAGGAAATCATGGCTCGTACAGGGGCGGCAGGACGTCGGTCCTGCGGTGTTTCGGGGCCTCTCCCACTTGACCGGCGGCCTGGACGGCCTGCCACAATTCCTCACCATTCCAGGGGAGACTATCCTGGGCGTAGAGCGCCCGGTTGAGTCCGGTGATCGCCTGGGCCAGGTGGGGATCGGAGCTGCGGGACAGGCTGGCGAGACTGGGCGCTTCGTCGGGCCGGCAAGCGGCGGCCCAGGCGAGCAGGGCCTCGCGGGCGCGGACCGGGTCGTTGTCCTTGCAGGCTCGACGAAGCGAGCGGAGGGCTGCCCGCCGATCCGGTTTGGTGGTTTTTTCCGTAGCAGCTCGTTCCGCGGGGCGGGAGCGCCACCACCAGGCCAGCGCCGTCGCCAGCCAGCCCAGCCCCAACGCCAGCGCCACCCACGGCCACCCACGCGCACCAAGCGGCGCGCTTACGGCCACAGGTGCCGGCGGACACGAAGCAGGGACTGCGGCACTCCCCTCTACCTCCCTGGGCGCTGCCTGCAGCGAGGCGGGCGGAGCGGGAATCACCGAATTGGCCGGCGCCGGCGCCACTTCGAGGGTCTCGGCCGGAATCCGGGCCACCTCCTCACGGTCGGTGCGGGTGTTCCACCATCTCACCTCCACCGCCGGCAGTTGGAGGGTGCCGGGCCGGGTGGGAATGAGGGCGATTTTTTCCTCCCGCATCCCGCTGATGCCGTGACTTCCGGGGGTGTCCTTGCGTACCGGCCGATCGGGGTATTGTTTCATCCCCTGCGGCGGCTGGCTGGCAAGCGGCGGCAATTGTGCCGCGGTCAGGCCGTCGGCCTTCAGCCGCAGGGTGCGGGTAATGGGCTCGCCCACCACGGCCTTATGACCCTTGTCCGCCCATATTTCGCTCAACTGGAGCTCTCTGGCCGGCAGCCAGTCGCGGCCGCTGAAGGCAGCCGGTACCGGTTTGACGTGGAGCGTCACCGCCCGCGAACGAATCCGTTTGATACGGGTGTGGCGCTGGAACGGATCGAAAGCGAACATCCCCCCTCCCCTGTTCATGCTGAGCCGGCCGTCGAACAACACCGGCTCGATGGTCAACTCACCGCTGGTTTGCGGAAAGAGGGCATAGCGGCGCTCGATCACCTCATAGCGCCGCCCCCCTTTAAAGGCCTGAAAACGGTGCCCTTCACCCAGAGGTTTGATCAGCGCATCGTGATCCTGCACGGACGGCGCGGACAGACTGCTGCCATCGGCAATCGCCGAGCCGCCGTCCAGGGCGTGGAACAGCCGGACGGTATAGAGCACCTGCTGTTGCACGTAAGGATCGTCCGGTTCCGCCTTGACCTCCAGGAACAGATCGCTTCCCCCGGCTGCCGCGTTCTGTTCCTGCGGCGCGGCAGTGACGGTGATCGTGGTGGCGGGGCTGGCGTCGTTGCCCGCCCGGATCGGCGGGATGGTGATCTTTCCGGCATGCC